>NZ_JARAVO010000069.1:0-38753 GCF_033792805.1 Streptomyces sp. PA03-1a | reverse complement strand
GCCCTGGAGGGGGGTCGCTGGACCTCGCGCTGCTGCGCACCTTCCTGGCGGTGCACCGCGCCGGTTCCTTCACCGCGGCCGCGCGGCTCCTGGGGCTCTCCCAGCCGACGGTGACGACCCAGATCCGTACGCTCGAAGGCCAACTGGACCGCGAGCTCTTCGAGCGGCTGCCACGTGGCGTCGCCGCCACGCCCTTCGCCGACGAGCTCGCCGGACGGGTGGCCGAGCCGCTCGACGCGCTGGCCGCCGTCGCCGGCCGCGGGCACGGCGACGCGGACCTGCCCGCCGAGCCGGTCCGCCTCGGCGGCCCCGCGGAGCTGCTGTGCGAGCGCGCGCTGCCCGCGCTCGCACCGCTCGTCGAGCGCGGCGTACGGCTGCGGATCGGCACCGGGCTCACCGACGTCCTGCTGGAGTCGCTGCGGGCCGGGCAGCACGACCTGGTGATCTCCACGCACCGCCCGCGCGGGCGCCTGCTCAGCGCCGTGCCCCTGATGGACGAGGAGTTCGTGCTGGTGGCCGCCCCGTCCCGGGCCGCCCGGCTGGACGTGGCCTCCGGCGGGCCCGGCGCGCTGAGCGGCGTCCCGCTCGTCTCGTACGCCGAGGACCTGCCGATCGCGCGCCGCTACTGGCGCCATGTGTTCGGCCTCCGTCTCACCGGCCACGCCGCCGTGACCGTCCCGGACCTGCGCGGCGTGCTCGCCACCGTCGCCGCGGGCGCGGGCTTCACCGTCCTCCCCCGCTACCTGTGCGCGGCGGCCCTGGCGGACGGCACCGTGGTCCCGCTGCTCGACCCCGACGACCCGCCCATCAACACCGCCTACCTCGTCCAGCGCCCGGGCGCCGACCACCACCCGCACCTCGGCCTCGTCCGCGACCTGCTGCTGCGCGAGGCCCGCGCCTGGTGAGGCGCGGCGCCGCCCGGGGCGCATGCTTGAGTCTCCCGCGGCGGGAGACCCCAGGATGGCGGACATGGACGACGACACCCTCCACACCATCGGTGACCTGGCCCGGCTAACCGGTCTGACCGTGAAGACCATCCGGTACTGGTCGGACACCGGAGTGGTGCCGCCGACCGATCGGACACCCGCCGGCTACCGGCTCTACGACCGGGCCGCGCTGGACCGTCTGGCCCTCGTGCGCACGCTGCGCGACCTCGGCATCGACCTCGCGGCCGTCCACTCCATCCTGGACAGGAAGGTCACCGTCGCCGAGGTCGCCGCTGCCCACGCCGAGGCGCTGGAGGTGCAGATCCGCACCCTGCGGGTCCGCCAGGCGGTGCTGCGGACGGTCGCGGGGCGCGGGGCCTCACCACAGGAGACGGAACTGATGCACCGACTCGCCACCCTCTCGGACCGTGAACGCCGCCGCCTCGTCGACGAGTTCGTCGACGACGTCGTGAGCGGCATCGACGTCGACCCCGGTTTCCCGGCCATGATGCGCGCCGCGATGCCCGAACTCCCCGACGAGGCCTCGCCGGAGCAGGTGAGCGCCTGGGTGGAGTTGGCCGAGCTGATCCAGGACGAGGACTTCAGGGCCGGCGTCCGCCGCGCCGTCGCCGACCAGAGCCGCGCCCTCGCGAAGGGCGGTCAGCCGGACCCGGCGGCGGCCCGCCGGACGGCCGAGTTGCTGCGGGAGCGCGCGGGCGGCGCCGTGGCGGCGGGCATCGGCCCGGCATCACCGGCGGCCCGTCCTGTCGTGGAGGAACTCGTCCGCGCGTACGCGGAGTTGTCCGGCCGGGCGGACGGCCCGCAGTTCCGGGGATGGCTGGCCGAGCGGCTGGAGATCTCCCACGACTCCCGTTACGAGCGCTACTGGCAGTTGCTGGCGCGGGTGGGCGGGCAGGAGGCGCCGCCCGCGCTGGCCCCGGCGGTGGCGTGGCTGACGGCCGCCCTGCGGACGGGATGAGGCCGGGCGTCGCGGGCCGTCAGCGTTCCTCGGCGACGCGAGCCCGCTGCCGCAGGACTTCGGCGGCCCGCCGGCACCAGTCCCGGTTGCCCTCCTCGAAGGCCAGGCCCCGCAGGCAGGTGAGGTAGGGGCCGACGCGGCGGCCGCGACCGAGGAACTCCTCCTCGGTGCGGCCGCCGCGCATCCGCGCGAGGAGCCGTTCGAACAGTTCGATCTTGGCGTCGGCGAAGGCGGCCCGCTCGCCGAGCCGGGCGATCAGCTCCCCGGCGTCGACCACGTCCGCGGCCTGCACCGCCACGAGCAGGTCGTCGCGGATGAAGGAGGGTTTGCCGACCGCCGCCGCGAACCGTTCCAGCTCGGCGACCCCGCCCTCGGTGACGTGGAAGAGGCGCTTGTTGGGCCGGCTGTCCTGCACGACCTCACGGCCCGCGATCAGCCCCTCCTTCTCGAGCCTGGTCAGTTCGGCGTAGAGCTGCTGCGGCAGGGCGTGCCAGAAGTTCGCCACCCCGATGTCGAACGCCTTCGTCAGCTCGTAGCCGCTGAGTTCCCCGTCCAGGAGTGCGGCCAGGACCGCGTGCCGCAGGGCCATCCCGGCTCCCCTTCCGTCCGTCGTCACGTCTGTCCCGCCGTGCCGTGCTCTTCCGTGTGACCGCTCCTCATGATACTCAAGAAACTGAGTAATCAATTTTCTGAGTGTCGACGTCCGGAGCCGGACGACCAGGAGGAGCCATGACAGCCGCCGACCGCTTCCGGTCCGCCGTCGAGCGCCGCGATCTCAGCGCGCTGGACGAACTGTTCCACGACGACATCCGCCTCTACAGCCCGGTGAAGTTCACCCCGTTCGAGGGCAAGCCCATGGTGCTGGGGCTCTTCGGCGTCCTGCTGCGCACCTTCGAGGACTTCCACTACGTGGGGACCCTCGACGGCACGGTCGAGACGAGCGCCGACGGCACCGAGGCACCGTCGACGGTGCTGGTGTTCCGTGCCACCGTGGGCGGCAAGAGCATCCACGGCATCGACCTGCTGCAGGTCGACGAGGCGGGCCTGGTCAAGGAGTTCACCGTGATGGTGCGCCCGCAGTCCGCGGTGCACGCGCTCGGGGAGGCCGTCCTGGCCGGCCTCGTCGCCGACGGGCTCGTACCGGCCCCGTAGGGCGAGGGCCCGGCGACGCCGGTAAGGCGGCGCCGCCACGTGCCCGCGAGCAGCCCGCGGTACCAGGCGACGGTGGCGTCGAGCGCCTCGCCGAGCGGTGCCGGCCCCGTGCCGAAGGCCCGCTCGAAGGCCGAGGAGTCCATGACCTGCGGCTCGGTGTGCGCGCTGGCCGAGGCGTACCGCGCGTGGGCGGTCCGCAGGCCCCACCGCTACCTGCTGGTCCAGGGCACGCCCGTCCCCGGCTGCACCGCCCCGGCCGACACCGTGGAGCGCGCCAGGGCGGCCCTGGGACCCTTCCTGGAGGTCTTCGCCACGGCCTCCCCCACCGCGGCCGTCCTCCCCGTCGTCGAGGAGACGGACAGCTGGGCACGCCGCGACGACGCCGTCGCCGCCTGGGTGACCACCCACACCGGGGAGCGCGCCGCGGCGGCCCCCGGTGTGCCGCTGACGGGCGCCGTGCTCGCGTGGTCCCACCTGCACGGCGCCGTCGGCCTGGAGACGGCCGGCCAGCTCGAGGGCATGGGCCACAGCGGCGCCACGCTCCTGACCGCCCGGATCGACTCCCTGGCGGATTCCTTCGGGCGCGCCTGAACCCGGGCCGAAGGGATCCGAACGGCTCCGAAGGGATCCGAAGGGCCGCGCGACCTAGGCCGGGTCCTACGCCTGCGGCCGGTTACGCCGCCGCGGCCCCCCGCCTACTGTCCTGGCCATGGATACGACAGGGACCCTGGACGAGGCGCTCCAGCGACTGCACAGATCGGGGCCCGAACGCCTCGGACGACTCACCAACCACGCGCCGATGGCCGTCGAGGCCCTCGCCGCCCACGGACAGGCCCGTTCGGTGCACCGCTGGCTCGACCTCTACGCGCGCAAGCTCGAGGAGTTCCCGTCCGGCACCGAGCCGGTCACGGCCGGCAACTGGCGTGCCGCGCTCGGCGATCCGCGCCGGGCCGCCGACTGGATCGGCTACTTCGGGCGCGAGATCGCCGAGCATCCCTGGCGCGAGGTGCTCACGCTGTGGTGGCCCCGACTCCTGCCCGGCTTGTACGGCGGCTCGACGCACCCGGTGATCCGGGTGGGCCACGCCGTACGCACCCTGCTGGCCGGCGAGAGCACCGGACCCCGTCTGGCCGAACTCGCCCACGGCCTCGGCTACTGGGCCGCCCGCCACCACGCCGTCGCGGACCTCGCACCCCTGCCCGGCGCGGGCAGCGCGGCCGCCGCCCTCGACGCGGTCGTGCCCCTCGCCGTACGAGACGGCGGCTTCCCGGCCCGGCTCGGCCGCGTCACGGGCCTGCCGGTGTGGGCGGCGGCGGTCACGGACCCGGACGAGGCCCGAACCCGCCTCACCGAACTGGTGCGGGCGGCCACCCACCGGTACGCCACCCACGGCCACGGCGAGGAGACGATGCTGGTCCACGCGGCCACTGCCCCCAACGCCGTCCTGCGCACCCTGCCCGCGCTCCCGCGCGCCCTGTGGGTGCCGAGCCTGCGGGCCGCCTGGACGGCCTCCGCCGCGGTGACCGCGATGTACGCGCCGGACGCGCCGGTCGCGTACACCCCGCCCGGCACCTTCACGTCCGAGGAGGTCTTCGAACGGGCCCTGGAGCACGGCGACGAACACGTCATCAAACTGACCGACACCGCCCTCGACGTCGGCGACGGACCAGCCCTGGCGGCCGCCCTGCGCTCCATCGAACTGAGCGAACCGTTGCGGTAGTCGGTTGTCCGGCGGGGCTTGGACGACAGGACCTAACGGCCCCGGGTGCCCGGTGAGCGGCGCAGCCGGAACAGCAGGGCGATCGCGGCCATGCCGCCAAGCAGGGTGGCGCTGCCGAGGGCCAGCAGGGTGCGCCCCGGTCCCTCGCTCTCGGCGGCCACGGGCTGGGTGGCCGGGGTACGCACGGCGTCCCGCGGAGAGGCCTGGGCGGCCGCGGGGGATCCGGCCGTCCGAATGGCGGAGGGGGACGCCGTGCCCTTTGACGCCGCGGCTTCGGGCGTCGCGGAGGCCGAAGCCGGCGAGGGCTTCGCCGGCTTCGCGGGCTTGGCCGGTGCCTTGGCCGCGGCAGCCGGGAAGACGACGTCGGAGCACGAGTAATACGTGTCGGGTGTCGAGAAGTTCTGCCAGATCGTGAAGAGGACGTGGTGCCCGGTGCGGTTCGAGGGCAGCCGCCCGCTGATGCGGTAGGCGCCGCCGGACACGGGCGGGTCGGTGACCTTCACGAAGGGGTCGCTCGCCAGCGACGACCAGGTCAGCGGCCGGGTCGGGTCGTAGCCCTCCTTCGTGAGGTACAGCCGGAACGTGCCCTGGTGCGGGATGGTCGTTCCGTACGCCATGGTGAAGGCGGCGCCCGGCGTCAGCCGGGTGGCCGGCCAGTCGGAGCGCGGCAGGTCGAGGCCACGGAAGGCGGCCAGCCCGCCGCTGCACAGCTTCCCGTCCGGGATCACCTGGCGGTCGCGGCCCGCGACCCCGGCGACGCGGAGGTTGTCCCAGTCCGCGAAGGGCCGGCTCCCGCCGTTGGCGGCCGCGGCGGCCCGGCAGGCGGCCGTCCCCACGTACTGTCCGCTTCCGGACGCGCACGCCGCGGCGCGGCTCACCGGGGACACCGGCGCGCCGTGGGCGGCCGCCGGTCCCGCCAGGGCCAGCGGCAGCAACGCGGCCGTGCCTGCGACGACGGAGCTGAGCACGTGGCGCGATGGGGCCATGCCGGCCGCCTTCCTGTTGCCGTTCGGTGGATCGGAACGCACGTCCCCTCGTAGTACGGACGGTCGGCGGGGGGTGTTCAGCCGGGTGGGGGGTTCCCCGGGAACCGGTCGCCGCGGGATCGTGTCTGTTGAGGAAAAGTCGACGCGGTCGCCGGCACCGCGCCACATGCAGGGGGGACAAGTGAATGAGCGGCTGGAGGGCTCCGGGGTACACCGAGGCCAGAGAACTGGGCTCGGGCGGCTGCGGTCGCGTGGTGCTCGCGTCCCATGACGCCACGTCAACGCCTGTCGCGATCAAGTACCTGAGCGACGAACTCCGGGGCGACCCGGAGTTCCTGCAGGAGTTCCGAGCCGAGGCACAGCTGCTGGGAGGTCTCCACACCCCATATGTCGCCAGTCTGTACGAGTACGTGGAGGGTCCCGCAGGGGCGGCCATCGTCATGGAGCTGGTCGACGGCTTGGCGCTGAGGGCGTTACTCCGTCAGGAAGGAGCCACCGGGCCCGAAGCAGCCCTGGTGGTGCTCAAGGGGTCGCTGCTCGGCCTCGCCGCCGCCCACCGCACCGGTGTGGTGCACCGCGACTACAAACCGGAGAACGTCCTGGTCGCGGCGGACGGATCGTCGAAGCTGGTCGACTTCGGCATCGCCCTGCGCAGCGGAACCAAGGGGGCCGTGGCGGGAACGCCCGCCTACATGGCCCCCGAGCAGTGGAACGGGCGCCCGGCATCGCCCGCGACCGACGTGTACGCGGCGACCGCGACGTTCTACGAGTGCCTGACCGGCCGCAAGCCGTTCCAGGGTGAGAACTTCGCCGAGCTGGCCGTTCAGCACATCGAAGCGCCGGTACCGGTCGGGCAGGCACCGGAGCCGGTGCGTGAGCTGATCCTGCGCGGGATGGCGAAGGACCCGGCGCTGCGTCCGGCGGACGCCGAGGCGTTCGTGGCGGAACTGGAGGTGATCGCGGGAGCGGCCTACGGGAACGACTGGGAGGAGCGAGGGCAGCGCAGGCTCGCCGCGCTCGCGGTGCTGTTGCCGCTGCTCTTCCCGTCGGCGGGACCCGGGCCGGGGACGGTCGACCTGGCCACGACCATGGTCGGCGGCGGCGCACGGCGCCTGACACGTCAGGGCATGCTCGCCGCGGTGAGTGGTGTGGTCATCGCCGGGCTGCTGACCTTCGCCGCGGTGGCCTCGGGTGAGGGCCCGCACCAGACGACCGCCAACTGGACAGGGGAAACGACGAGAGCGACCCCACGCGGCACCTCCGAAGCGCCGGGGACGACGGCTCCGCCGGGCAGTCCCTCGCCCGGCTCCCCGAGCCCGTCGCCCTCCACGCCGGAGAGCGCCCCGGCCTCCACCGGGGCGACCGCCGTCACCACGCCGGCCGCACCGACGCCGACCACGACGGCCTCGGCCACGGCTTCCGCGTCCGTGACGGCGACGCCGACGGTGTCGCCCTCGGCATCGACGACACCCCCGGTGAGCGTGAGCGACGTCTCGGTCACCTCGCTCGCCCAGACGGGTGTATTCAGTGCCTCGGCCACGATCCGGCTGCGCACCAGTGATGCACGCCCCGTGACCGTCACGGTGACCTGGTACACGAGCGACGCGAAGGGAGAGCCCGGCACCGCCGACGGCGCACAGACCTTCACCCGCAGCGGTTCCACCTCGTACTCCTTCACCGCCGACCACACGTTCCCGCGGGGCAGCGGCTGTTGGTTCGGCGCGGCCGCCACCACCGACCCGACGGCGGCCAACGGGCAGTCGTTCCAGCAGATCCTCACCCGTGGTTGCGTGATCACGTGAACGGGTCACGCGACCTCCCACCCGAGGAGGACACCGAGCGCACCTTCCGTCTCGGCCCCACGGACGCGGCGCCGAACGACGCGACCCCCCAGGACGCGAGGCCGCACAGCACGGCGCCGCAGGACGCCGATCCCGAGTACAGCGCGACCGTCCTCGCCGAGCACTGGGCGCCGTCGGCACTGCCGACGGCCCGGCTCGAGCCCGTGGTCAGCGCCGAGGCGGCGGTACCGACGGTGAAGGCCGGCCCCACCGTCGTCCTGCCGGACCGGGTCGAGGGCGAGGTCATGCGGTTCGGGCCCGGCGTCACACCCGCCGCGGCGGCCCGGGCCAACGTCGCCGCCGAGGTGTGGCGGGGCCGGATCACCCCGCTTCCGCCGCCCGGACCGCATCGTCGCAGGTGGCCGCGGCGGTACGTACTGGCCGGTGCGGTGCTGGTGGCGGTGCTCGTCTTCCTGGCCTGGCAGCGCTTCGGTCCGGGCCTCGAGGTGAAGCGGGTGACGGTGACCCCGTCCCCGTCGGCACCCGCGTGCGACACGACCGTCGACCTCGTCGCCGTCGTCACGACCAACGGGCGCCCGGGCACGATCAGTTACCGATGGCTACGCAACGACGGCACCTCCTCCGACGTGCTGTACGAAGAGGTGCCCCGCGGCCGCCACGAGGCACGGCTGCACCTGCTGTGGACCTTCCGCGGTCACGGCACGTACCGGGCGGAGGCCGAACTGCGCATCATCACACCCGGCCACCGCGCCGTCACGACGGGTTTCTCGTACGTCTGCCCGTGACCCCCGCGACCCCCGAGCCCGCCCGCGCAGCCTGTGCGCGGGCGGGCTCAGCCATATGACGAGGCCTCAGCACACAGCCGTCGCCTTTTAACTCTCTTGACCGGGACGACCACTCTCGGTAGCGCTTATCGCATCTCCGCGGCTTTCCCGCAACCTTGCGAATCGGTGGTTTTTCCGCCTTTCGGGAACGGTACTCGTCGATTCATCGCGACTTCCCGAGCATTTGCGCAGTCCAGCGCCGCGACATACCACTTCGATCATCTTCGAGTGGCAGTCCGAACGAGGACGGCGGAGACTACGAGGAGCGACATATGGTTGTATGGCGAGAGAAGAGCTCACGACCGCATGGCTTCCGGATTACTCGCTCCGGCCCATAGCCGGGGCAAGAGGGACACCGGGTACCGGCTTTACCGGCCGCCCGTGGTCGACTTTTCCTCAAGGAGCTCACATCGTGGAAAAATCTGCAGAGGTCCTGGCGTCGGATCCCGCTTCGGATCCCGATGAATCTTCAACCACCGGGCGCCCCTACACCGCCCCGGCCGACGGCACGGAAAGGATCCTCGCCGACATCCTGGCGGGCATCGTGCACACGGACCGGGTGTCCGTCGACAGCCATTTCTTCACGGAAATGGGTGCCGACTCCCTGGTGATGGCACATTTCTGCGCCCGGGTGCGGAAGCACCAGGACCTGCCGTCCGTGTCGATGAAGGACATCTACCGGTACCCGACGATCAGAAGTCTCGCGACGGCCCTGGCGGACGCCCCGCCGGTCGGCGCCCTGACCCCCGCCACCCAGGCCCTCGCCGACGTGCCGCTCCCGGAGCCGATCCAGGTGACGGCGGCGAAGGGCACTCCGCGCTACGTGTTCTGCGGCGTGCTGCAGGCACTGTTCTTCCTGGGCTACTCGTACCTCGCCGCGTTCGTCGTGACGCGCGGGGCGGAGTGGATATCCGCCGGCACGAGCCCCTTCGACACCTATCTGCGGTCCGTGGAGTTCGGCGGCGCGGCCTTCGCGGGCGTCTGCGTCCTGCCGGTCGCGGGCAAGTGGCTCCTGGTCGGACGGTGGAAGCCGCAGGAGATCCGCATCTGGAGCCTGGCGTACTTCCGGTTCTGGTGCGTGCGGACCCTGATCCGGTCGAACCCCATGGTGTTGTTCGTCGGTTCACCGCTGTACGTGCTGTACCTGCGGGCGCTGGGCGCGCGAATAGGCCGCGGGGTGGCCATCTTCTCCAAGCACGTCCCGGTCTGCGCCGACCTGCTGACCATCGGCGACGGCACGGTGATCCGCAAGGACTCGTACTTCTCCTGCTACCGGGGGCACTCGGGGGTGATCCAGACCGGTCCGGTCACGCTCGGCAGGGAAGTGCTGATCGGCGAGGTGACCGTGCTCGACATCGGCACCTCCATGGGCGACGGCGCCCAACTCGGCCACGCCTCCTCGCTCCACAGCGGCCAGGCCGTCCCCGCCGGCGAGCGCTGGCACGGCTCCCCGGCCCAGCCGGGCGCCGCGGACTACCGCGTGGTCGCGCCGGTGCAGTGCGGCAGGAGCCGCCGTGTCACCTACTGCCTGAGTCAGTTGCTGATCCTCCTGGCCGCCTGGATCCCGGTCGCGGTCGGCGGGGTGGCGATCCTTCTCACGGTGGTCCCGCGCCTGGACCTCCTGCTGGAGCCGGGCCCGGTGGCCCTGACGACGTGGACCTTCTACGCCGACGCCCTGGCCGCCTCCTTCGTCCTCTTCTGCGGGGCGGTGCTGCTGGGCCTCCTCGTCGCGGTCACCGTGCCGCGGCTGCTGCACCCGCTCGTGAAGCCCGACACGGTCCACCCGCTCTACGGGTTCCGCTACGGGATCCACCGCACCATCGGCTTCCTCACCAACCGGAAGTTCTTCCGCGTCCTTTTCGGCGACAGTTCCGCCGTCGTGCACTACCTGCGCGCCATCGGGTACGACCTGTCGCCGGTGGAACAGACCGGCTCGAATTTCGGTACCGAGGTGAAGCACGAGAATCCGTACCTGAGCAAGGTCGGCAGCGGGACCATGGTCGCCGACGGACTGTCCATCATGAATGCGGACTACTCCAGCACCTCTTTCCGCGTCACCCGGACGGCGATCGGCCCGCACAATTTCCTGGGCAACCACATCGCCTATCCGCCCCAGGGCAGGACCGGCGAGAACTGCCTGCTGGCGACCAAGGTCATGGTCCCCGTCGAGGGGCCCGTCCGGGAGAACGTCGGACTGCTGGGCTCGCCCAGCTTCGAGATTCCCCGCACGGTGGACCGCGACAGCAAATTCGACCACCTGAAGGACGGCGAAGCGTTCCACCGCCTGCTGTCGGACAAGAACAAGCACAACACCGGCACCGCGGTGCTCCACCTGCTGCTGCAGTGGCTGCTGCTCTTCCTGGTGGCGCTGACCGCGTCCGTCGCCGCCGACCTCTACCCCGCGTACGGCGCCGCCGCGGTCGCGGTCGCGAACGTCGTGGTCCTGGTGGTCACCGTCACCTACATCGTGCTCGGCGAGCGCATCGTCACCAGGTTCCGCGGGCTGCGGCCGCTGTACTGCTCGATCTACGACCTCGACTTCTGGCGGCACGAACGCTACTGGAAGGTGACGGCCGCGACGGAGTACCTGAACGTCCTCAACGGCACCCCGTTCAAGAACGTCGTCTGGCGTCTGCTCGGCGTGCGGATCGGGCGCCGCGTCTTCGACGACGGCCTCTTCCTCCCGGAGCGCTCCCTGGCCGCCATCGGCGACGACTGCACCCTCAACGCGGGCACGGTCATCCAGAGCCACTCCCAGGAGGACGGCGCCTTCAAGTCCGACCACAGCACGCTGGGTGCCGGCTGCACCCTCGGGGTCGGCGCCCTCGTCCACTACGGGGTGACCGTCGGCGACGGCGCCGTGATCGCCCCGGACTCCTTCGTGATGAAGGGCGAGGAGCTCCCCGCGCTCGCCCGGTGGGGCGGCAACCCCGCCCGGGAGATGCCCGAGAACCCGAAGACCCCGAACAGCGGCGGCGATCGCGCCACCGCGCTGATCAGCGGTGTGTAGTCCCGTGGAAACCGCAAGTGGAGGCAAGTCGATGGACATGGCAGCGCAGGCCGGACGGGAGTTCTGGCGCGGAGTGCTCCTCAAGGGCGGGTTCACCGCGATCCCCCGCTGGACTCCCGAACCGGCCACCGGCGCCGCCGAGCACGTGGTGGCGGTCCCCGACGGCCTCACGGCGTCCGTGCGCCGTGTGGCCGAGGAGGTCGCCGTCCCGGTGGGCTCGGTGCTGCTGGCCGCGCACGCCAAGGTGCTGGCAGCGCTCGCCGGCGAGACCGACGTCGTGACCGGTTACGTCGCCGCGGGCGGCGCGGTGCTGCCGTGCCGGCTGTCGGCGGGTCCCGGCTCGTGGCGGTCCCTGCTGCTGGACGCGCACGGCGCCGAGTCGCAGCTGCTGGCCTTCCAGGACTTCCCCGTCGACGCGCTCCGCAAGGAGCTCGACCTGGCCGAGCCGCTGTTCGAGACGGTCTTCGACCTGTCCGGCGGTGGCGTCGAGCTCACCCCCGGCACCGTGCTCTGGGTGGGAGCCTCGGACCGCGACGGCCGGCTCTCGTTGCGGCTGCGCTACGCCAACGATGTCATGGACGAGGACGCCGCGGCCCGCGTCGCCGGCTACCACGTGGCCGCCCTGGCGCGGATCGCCGCCGACCTGGACGCCGAGCACACCCGCAAGAGCCTGCTGTCGGCGGAGGAGAACCGGCTGCAGCTCACCGGGATGGCCGGACCGCGCAGGAAGCTGCCGGACCGGCGGATGCACGAGCTGTTCGAGGAGCGGGTCCGGGCGCACCCGGAGGCGGTCGCGGCCGTCCACGGGGACCGCCAGTGGACCTACGGCGACCTCAACGCCCGCGCGAACCGCCTGGCGCATGCCCTCCTGGCGCGTGGTCTGGAGCGCGAGGGCGTGGTCGCGGTGGTCACCGAGCGGAACCTGGACTGGCTGGCGGCCGTGCTGGCGGTCTTCAAGGCCGGCGGCGCCTACCTGCCGATCGAGCCGCACTTCCCGGCCGGGCGGATCAGGAACACCCTGGCCCGGGCCGAGTGCCGGATGGCGCTGACCGAGCGCGGCAGCACCGCCACGCTGGACGAGGCGCTGTCCGCGCTCCCCGAGGTGCAGCGGCTGCCGGTCGAGGACGCCTACGCCGAGGACCACCCGAGCGAGGACCCCCGCGTGGCGGTCGCCCGCGACCAGTTGGCGTACATCTACTTCACCTCCGGCTCGACCGGGGAGCCCAAGGGCGCCATGTGCGAGCACGCGGGGTTCCTCAACCACCTCTACGCCAAGATCGACGACCTCGGCATCGGCGAGGGGCACGTGGTGGCGCAGACCGCCCCGCAGTGCTTCGACATCTCGCTGTGGCAGCTGGTCTCCGCGCTGCTCGTCGGCGGACGCACCCTGCTGGTGGAGCAGGAGACGATCCTGGACGCCGACCGCTTCCTCGACAAGGTCGTCGAGGGCCGGGCGAACGTCCTCCAGCTCGTCCCCTCCTACCTGGACGTCGTCCTGTCCGCCCTGGAGCGGCAGCCGCGCGAACTGCCGGACCTGCGCTGCGTGTCGGTGACCGGCGAGGCCCTGAAGAAGGACCTCATCGGGCGCTGGTTCGCCGTGCGGCCCGGCGTGAAGCTGGTCAACGCCTACGGGCTGACCGAGACCAGCGACGACACCAACCACGCGGTGATGGACCGGGTCCCGGACACCGACTGGGTGCCGCTGGGCCGGCCCGTCAACAACGTGCGGGTGTACGTCGTCGACGAGCACCTGTCCCCGGTGCCGCTGGGCGCGCCCGGTCTGGTCGTCTTCTCCGGGGTCTGCGTGGGCCGCGGCTACATCAACGACCCCGAGCGCACCCGGCAGGCGTACCTGACCGACCCCCACCACGCCGGTGAGCGGCTGTACCGCGGCGGCGACTACGGCCGCTGGCACCCGGACGGCACGCTGGAGTTCCTCGGCCGCAAGGACCACCAGGTCAAGATCCGCGGTTTCCGCATCGAGATCGGCGAGATCGAGAACACCCTGGTCCGTGCGCCGGGGGTGCGCGACGGCGCGGTCGTGGTCAGCGACGACGGCAGCCAGCTGGTCGCCTTCTACTCGGGCCCCGCGCCCGTGGAGGCGGACGTGCTGCGCGAGCACCTGGCGGCTTCCCTGCCCGCCTACATGGTGCCCGCGGCCTTCCACTGGAAGGAGAGCCTGCCGCTGACCGCCAACAGCAAGATCGACCGCAAGGCCCTGACGGCGCTCGCCACGGAGGAGACCTCCGAGCGGGACCCCGCCGGGACGGACCTGCAGGCCCCCGGCACCCCCGCCGAACTGCGCCTGGCGAGGGCGTGGGCGACGGTGCTCGGCGTCCCGCAGGAGCGGATCGGGCGCCAGGACCACTTCTTCGACCGCGGCGGCACCTCCCTGTCCGCCGTACGGCTGGCGATCCTGCTGGACCGCGCGATCTCCCTCAAGGACGTCACCGCGCACCCGGTCCTCGCCGACCTCGCCGAGGTGGTCGACGGCCGGACGACGCGCCGGCCCGGACTGCTGCAGGCCCTGTCGGAGCCGGACGGCGAGCCGCACGGCGCCCTGGTGTGCTTCCCGTACGCCGGTGGCAACGCGGTGAACTTCCGGCCGCTGGCCGCGGCCCTGCGGCCCGCCGGCTGTGCGGTCTACGCCGTCGAACTGCCCGGCCACGACCCGGCCGCCCGCGACGAGGACTTCGCGCCGCTGGCGCAGGTGGTCGACGCGGTGGTCGAGGAGATCGCCGGCCGCGGACTGTCCCGGATCCTGCTGTGGGGCCACTCCTCGGGCACCGCCCTCGCGGTGGAGACCGCCCGGCGGCTGCGGGAGCGGGGCGTGGAGGTCCAGCGCGTGTTCCTCGGCGCGCAGCTGCTCGGCGACTCCGCCGGACGGCGTGCCGCCGCCGACGCGCTGACCGGCCGCAGCGACGCCGACATCGCCGCGGAACTGAGCGGCGACGGCGGTTACGGCCAGCTCGCCGAGCTGGACAGGGCCCGTGCCGGGCACGTGGCCGCCGCCTACCGCCACGACTGCGTGGCGGCCCACCGATACTTCGCCGACGCGTTGGACTCCGCACCGCCGGTGCGGCTGTCCACGCCGGTCACCGTGGTCGTCGCCGCCGACGACCCGTACACGGCGGACCACTCCCGCCGGTACCGCGAGTGGCAGCTGCTGGCCGAGCACGTCGACCTGTACGAGCTCGCCCGCGGCGGTCACCACTTCCCCCGCACCTGCCCGGACGAGGTGGCGCAGGCGGTCCTGCGCGCCGCCGAACTCCTGGCCTCCCCATGAACGGCAACCGAGAGGAGACGCAGTTGTCGACCTCAGCTTCCCCTCCGTCCCTGCTCGACCTCGAGCTGCGGCCCGGTTCACCCCCGATCCTGCGCACCGGGGCCGTCCAGGACCCGGCGGGCTGGGCCGACGGGCACCGCGACGCGCTGCGCGCGGTCGTCGCCGAGCACGGCTCGGTCCTGATCCGCGGCCTCGGGCTCACCGACGCGGACAAGGCCGCAGGCGTGGTCAAGCGACTGGCCGGCCGGCTGACCGCAGAGAAGGAGGCCTTCGCGTCCCGGCGGACCTACGCCGAGGGCCTGTACTCCTCCTCCAACTGGCCGCCCAACCAGCCGATGTGCATGCATCATGAACTCAGCTACCGGCTCGAGTTCCCCGGCATGATGATGTTCGCCTGCCTGACCGCGCCGGAGAAGGGCGGGGCGACGGCGGTGGCCGACGCGCCGACCGTGCTCGAGGCGCTGCCGTCCGAGCTGGTCCAGCGCTTCGAGCGCGAGGGCTGGCTGCTCACCCGCAGCTACAACGACGAGATCGGGGCGACCGTCGCCGAGGCCTTCGGCACCGACGACCGCTCCGCCGTCGAGGACTACTGCCGCGCCAACGCCATCGCCTTCGAGTGGCAGCCGGACGGGGCCCTGCGCACCCGCCAGCGGCGCAGTGCCGTGGTCCGCCACCCGGTCACGGGCCGGCGCTGCTGGTTCAACCAGATCGCGTTCCTCAACGAATGGACGATGGACCCCGAGGTGCACGAGTACCTCGTGGACATGTACGGCGCCGAGGGCCTGCCGTTCAACACCCGCTTCGGCAACGGCGACCCGATCGGCGCGGACGTCGTCCAGCTGCTCAACACCGTTTACGAGGCGAACACCGCCCGCGAGCCCTGGCAGACGGGCGACCTGATGCTCGTCGACAACATCCGCACCGCGCACAGCCGCGAGGCCTACGAGGGCTCCCGTGAAGTGCTGGTCGGCATGGCCGACGCGGTGCGCCTGGCCGACTGCTCCCCGACCGTCGAGGTGACCACCGCATGACCAGCAACCGCTCCGCCGCACAGGGTTCCGCGCCCTCCGGGCCGCTCACCGTACCGCCGTTCGCGGTGGTCCCCGGTGTCCAGGTCCAGCGCGCGCTGCACGGGCGCGAGAAGCAGATCACGGAGCTCGTGGAGACCACCTACCGGCTGCACTCCGCCGGTGACTCGGTGAACCCGCCGTCGTACTTCCTGCGGTTCCCCGACCGTCCCACGGCCCGGATCATCGCCCTGCCCGCCTCGATCGGCGGTGACGTGCGCGTGGACGGCCTGAAGTGGATCTCCAGCTTCCCGGAGAACGTGGCGGCGGGCATCCCCCGCGCCTCGGCGGTGCTGATCCTCAACGACCACGACACCGGCTACCCCATCGCGTGCCTGGAGAGCTCCATCATCAGCGCCACCAGGACGGCGGCGATGGCGGCCCTGGCCGCCGACCGGCTGAGCCGCCCCGACCGGCGCCCGAAGCGCGTCGGATTCTTCGGGACGGGACTGATCGCCCGCTACATCCACACCTACCTGGTGGGCACCGGATGGCACTTCGACGAGATCGGCGTGCACGACCTGTCCACCGAGAGCGCGAAGGGCTTCCGCGGCTACGTCGAACAGACGGGCGCCCCGGGACGCATCACCCTGCACGACAACCCCGAGCAGCTCATCCGCTCGAGCGACCTGGTGGTCTTCGCCACCGTCGCCGGCGAGCCCCACGTACGGGACATGACCTGGTTCGGGCACAAGCCGCTCGTGCTGCACATGTCGCTGCGCGACCTCACGCCGGAGATCGTGCTCGGCTCGACCAACGTGGTCGACGACGTCGAGCACTGCCTGAAGGCGGACACGTCGCCGCACCTGGCGGAGCAGCTCACGGGCAACCGGGACTTCCTGGCCGGCACCCTGGACGACGTGATCGCCGGGCGGGTGGCGCTCCGCGAGGACCGGCCCGTGGTGTTCTCGCCCTTCGGCCTCGGAGTCCTCGACCTCGCGGTCGGCAAGTACGTCTACGACGAGGTGGCGCGCTCCGGCGAGCTGCGCGTCGTCGACGACTTCTTCCACGAACTGCGCCGGTACGGATGAACGGCCGCGACCCCGCCCCCACGACCCCAGGCCCCCGGACCTGGGCCCGGGCCCCCGACGGAGGGGCGGGCACCACGGCGACGGACGACAAGGAGCCGCATGCGGACGCACCTCCGGGAAAGACCAACGGTCCAGCCACGCAAGCTCATCAGTGCAGGACACAGCGGCCGCTGACGCGTTGCTCCCCCGTCTCGACGGGAGAGGCGCTGCAGATGAGGAGGCCATCGTGACAGTCATATCCGTTCCCCAGGCCTTCAACGAGGAAGAGCTCTTCGTCGACCTCGAGTCGATCTTCGGGCAACCGCTCTTCCTGAAGTGCGAGGGCTTCAACTTCGCCGGTTCGATCAAGCTCAAAGCCGCGACCGAGATGGTGGAGACCGCCGAGCGGGAGGGGATCCTGACTCCGGAGTCGATCCTGGTCGAGTCCTCGTCCGGCAACCTGGGCGTGGCACTGAGCATGATCGCCGCCAGCAAGGGCTACCGGTTCCTGTGCGTCACCGACGCACGGTGCAACCTGTCGACCAGGCTCCTGATGAAGGCCCTGGGCAGCCAGGTGCACATCATCTCGGGACCCGACGCCCACGGCGGCTACCTCGGCGCGCGGCTGGACTTCGTCCGCGCGCTGTGCGCCTCGGACGACCGGTACGTGTGGCTCAGCCAGTACACCAACCCGGGCAACTGGAGGGCGCACTACCGGACGACCGCTCCGGAGATCGCACGGCAGTTCCCCGAGGTCGACGTCGTGTTCGTCGGGGCCGGCACCACGGGAACGCTGATGGGCTGCGCCCGCTGGTTCCGTGAGTGGTCCCGGCCGGTGAAGGTCGTCGCGGTGGACAGCGTCGGCTCCGTGACGTTCGGCGGGGCCCCGGGCCGGCGGATGATCCCCGGGCTGGGCATGAGCGTCCACCCGCCGCTGCTCGACGAGTCCTTCGTCGACGAGGTCGTCCTGGTCGAGGAGGCGGACACCATCCGCGCCTGCCACCGGCTGGCCCGCCGCGGCTTCCTGTTCGGCGGCTCGACGGGCACCGTGGTCAGCGGCGCGATGAGCTGGCTCGAGAAGAACGGCGCCCCCGGCCTCACGTCGGTGGCGATCGCGCCGGACCTCGGCGAGCGCTACCTCGACACGATCTACCAGAGCAACTGGCTGCAGGACCTGTACGGCGAGGACGTCCTCGAACCCGACGAGCGGGCCGACACGTCCTGGGCCGACCCCGCCTGGGCGGCGGCGGCCGAAGCCGCGTGGGCCAACGCCCCCGCGGCACCCCCCGCCGAACCCGAACCCGAACCGGCGAGGACGCCGTCGGTCTCACCCGACGGTCAACTGCACTGACGGCCGGGCGGCGACCCGCCCCCGTCGAACGCGTGCTGCTGCGGCGGTCCCCGACCGCCGCAGCAGCACGTCCGCGTCGGGCCGGGTTCCGCAAGAGGCATTCGGGCCGCCTGCACTGAGTAGATCCGCCGCGCGGAAATGAGCACGCGTGCTCATCCCCCGCCCAGGAGCATCGCCGTAGCCTCGTGAGCACGGTCGGTAACGACACCTGGGACCAAGGGGGAACCTACGATGATCCGCCGCGCCGCCACCGCTCTGGCACTCTCCGCCGCTTCTCTGCTGATCGCCGCGGGGGTCGTCGCCGCCACCGGCCCGCAGTCCGAGGCCTCGACCGAAGCCTGGGTGGGGCCGGGCGTCACCCAGGCATGGGTGGGCCCCGGAACCGCCACCCAGGCATGGGTCGGACCCGGCGTCACCCAGGCATGGGTCGGACCCGGCGTCGTCAAGGCATGGGTCGGCCCCGGAGCCGTCACCCAGGCATGGGTCGGACCCGGCGTCGTCAAGGCATGGGTGGGCCCCGGCGTCGTCAAGGCATGGGTCGGCCCCGGAACGGCCACCGAAGCCTGGGTCGGACCCGGCGTCGTCGAAGCCTGAGCCGGTCCGGGCGGGATCGCGGGCCGGATGACCCGCCGGTCCGCACGACGTGAAGGCGGGCGCCGTCGCCGGCGCCCGCATCCCCGTCCGGAACCGGCGCCCCCGGCCCGACACGCCCTTACATGGCAAGCGTTACCGGTGGTATGTCATGCGCATGACTACCTCTCGAAGCGCTCGCTTCGTCTCCCTGCCCCGCGCAGGCGCGGTGGCGGCGGCCGCGGTCCTCGCGGTGACCGTTCCCGGGCTGCCACCCGCAGCCGGGGCCGCCGTCGCTGCCGCGCCAGGCGGCGCCTTCTCCGTACAGAGCGCCGTGAACGGCCTCAACGCCTCGGACAGCGGCGGCACCGTGGCGCTGCACCGGCCCAAAGGCAACGAGGACCGCCAGCAGTGGACGGCCGTCGCCGTGACCGGAGGGCAGGAACTGCGCAGCACCGACGACGCGAGCCACTGCCTCGGGCGTTCCGGCGCCGACGCGGCGATCGTGGCGTGCGGCGGCGCGAGCGCGACCTGGGAGATCACGGCGGCCGGCGACGGCACGTACGCCCTGGCCGTGCCCGGCACCTCCGACCGCCTGACCCTGGGCGACGCGTCGAGCGGGGGCGTGTACCCCGAGCGGCCGCGCGTGGGCGCCGCGGGCCCGCTGTCCCGGTGGTACCTCACACCCACCCCGCTCCCCCGGGCCGCCATGCCGCCCGCCGACCAGCGCACCCTGGACCAGGTCACCTTCCTGACCGCGCACAACGCCTACGCCAACGGCGTCGACGGCGGCTTCGCCCCGCCCTTCGTGAACCTCTTCCCCAACCAGGCGCGCGGCATCTCGCAGCAACTCGACGACGGCGTCCGCGGCTTCATGATGGACATCCACCAGACCCCGGACGGCGCGATCCTCTGCCACAACAGCTGCACGCTGGTCAGCCGTCCCGTCGCCCTCTGGGTGGACCTGCAGCGGATGGTCGACTTCCTCCGGCAGCACCCGGGGCAGTTCGTCACCGTCTTCCTGGAGGACTACGTCTCTCCCGAGGTGCTGCGCTCCGAGCTCTCCCGGGTGAACGGTCTGTACGACGTCCTGTACCGCCCCGACCAGGACGGCGTGCGCGAGCACGGCTGGCCGACCATGGCCGACCTGGCCGCGCGCGGCAAGCAGCTGATGATCTTCACCGACCGGACCCGCGGCTCCGACACCGGTCTCGAGCGCGACAGCTTCGGCGTGCTGTACCAGCAGGAGTGGACCGTGGAGAACTACTGGTCGATGGGCTCCGGCGCGAGCACCTCCGACTGGTCCTGTTACAGCCGCTGGTACGGCGCCGGGGTCAACGTCCCGCTCACCCGCGAGGAGCCCGGATTCCGGCCGCTGTTCGTCATGAACCACTTCCGGGACACGACCATCGCCGGCACCGCGTCCACCGACAACGGCAAGCTGCTCAACCGCACCCAGAACTTCTGCGAGCCCGCGGCCCGCAAGAAGCCCACATACGTGGCCGTCGACCGCTACGACCTCGGCTCGCCGAAGAGCGCGGTCGACCAGCTCAACACCTACACCGTGGTGCCGTAGCCGTGGCCGCGACGTTACCGCGCCGGCCCCTCACGGCCGTGGCCGCCGCGCTCGTCACCCTCATCGGCCTGCTCACCCCCACGACCGCGCTCGCGCGGGACCCGGAACCCTCGGCCCCCGCCGCCCCCGCGGCGCGGTCCACCGCACTCGCCGCGTCCTGGACCCCGCCGCTCAGCACCCGCGGACGTTACATCGTCGACGCCGAAGGCAACCGCTTCAAGCTCACGTCCGGCAACTGGCACGGCGCCAGCGGCACCTGGAACGGCTCGGGAGATCCGGCCGACCCCGCGAACCACCACGCCGGCGAGGACTCCGGCCGCATGCCGCTGGGCCTCGACCGGGCGCCGATCGCCGAGATCCTCTCCGGCTTCGCCGAACTCGGCATCAACAGCGTCAGGCTGCCGTTCTCCGGCGAGATGATCCACGACACCGTCCCCGTCACCGACGCGGCCGTCGCGGCCAACCCCCAGCTGCGCGGCAGGACACCACTGCAGGTGTACGACGCCGTGGTCACCGCCCTGACGGACGCGGGCTTCGCCGTCATCCTCAACAACCACACCAACACCACGCGCTGGTGCTGCGGCGTGGACGGCAACGAGCGCTGGAACGCCTCGCAGTCCACCGCCGCCTGGGAGGACGACTGGCTGTCCATGGTCCGCCGCTACCGCGACAACAAGCGCGTCGTCGGCGCCGACCTGTACAACGAGGTGCGCCGTTCGGTCTGGGACGACCCCAACTGGGGCCTCGGGGACGACCACGACTGGTTCGCCGCCTCGCAGCACCTGGGCGACCGCATCCTCCAGGAGGCCAACCCCGACCTGCTGGTCATCGTCGAGGGCATCAACTGGACGGGCTTGCCCGTCGACGGCCTCCCCCACGACCGCCCCACCCTCGAACCCGTGCAGCGGCTGTCCCACACCCTCGTCCGGTCCGGGAAGCTGGTGTACTCCGCGCACTTCTACGGCTACACCGGCCCCCGCCACAGCGGCGCCACCGGCATCGGCGAGACCCACGACCCGCGCTACAGCGACCTCGGGCGCGACGAGCTGTTCGCGGAACTGCGCCGGCAGGCCTTCTACGTGTCGTCGGACACCGGCCGGCATTACACGGCACCGCTGTGGATCAGCGAGTTCGGCGTCGGCGGCCGGGACGAGACCAACGAGAAGTCCCGCGCGTGGTTCGCGAACTTCACCGACTTCCTGATCCAGACCGACACCGACTTCGCCTACTGGCCGCTCGTGGGCTGGCACGAGAACCGCCACGGCAACGGCTGGGCGCTCCTGCACTGGGACGCCGCCGGTCACCGGATGGGCCCGTACGACGGCGACGACTGGCGGGCCGGCGCCTGGTCCCGGCTCGTCGGCAGCCCCGGCCGCACCGGGTACGTGGCCCCCGTCGCCCGCTGGTCGATGCTCAGCCCGGACCACGGCGACTTCGTGCAGAGCCTGCGCATGCGGGCCCGTCCCGACTGGGACCCCGGCGCACGCAAGGCGGCGTGCCCGGACGGGCAGCGTCTGATCGGGCTGGCCCACACCGGCAACCGCGGTCTGTGCACCGACACCGGCGCCGGGGACCTGTGGGCGTCCTCGGGCGCGTACCAGGTCGTCACGGACGAGCGGTACGTCCCGTCGGGCGGGGACTGGGCGTCGGGCTACACCAAGCTGCAGTGCCCGCCCGGTTCGTTCCTCGTCGGCTACGCCGTCCGCGGCGCCGCCGTCTCCAGCGCGCTGTGCGCCACCGCGGGCACGGCCCTGGGCGGCGGCGGGCGCACCGTGTGGTTCGACCGGGGCGACGACCGTCCCGCGTCGGGTGCCGGCGGGGACTTCGCGTACGGCAGCTACAAGGGCCAGTGCCCGGACGGCGAGTACGCGGCGGGCATCGCCTACACCGGCCGCTTCGGTTCCTCCCGCACGCCGGACGCATTGTACTGCCGGTCGCTTCCGTAGGGGCGGGTCCGTGCCGCCGCCCACCGCGCCCCTGTGGCGGTGGGCGGCGGCACGGGGCCCGGTCAGCTGCCAGGGACGGTGTCGGTGAAGACGGTGCCCGCGGTGCGGTAGGCGGCCACCTTGGCGGCGACCTGGGCCGGGGTCAGCACCTGGTCCTTGACGAAGTAGACGTAGTCCACCTGCTGGTCGTAGGAGCGCGAGGTGCTGCCCGTCTGGCCGGCGAGGTCGATGAGCCAGTGGTTGAAGTCGATCCACTGGCCGGTCTCGGGCAGGTAGGGCTCGCCGTGGGTGCCGAAGACCTGGCCGTCGATGTAGTAGGTGATGGCGTTGTTGTCGATGGTGAACTGCAGGTCGTGCCAGCCGTCGTAGCTCCGGCGGTTCTCCGAGTGGGTGTTGACGGCGTTCCACGGGTCCGGGTTGTAGGTCTCCCAGGACGTCGTGTACATGATGTTGCTCGGCTCGCCCCAGCCGCCGTTGGGCAGGTACTCGAAGTCCTGCTCGCTGTAGTTCGGGTCCATCGGGGCGTTGAGCGGCGTGAAGGCGAAGAAGGTCTGCACGACGTGGTCCCCGTCGGGGCCGCCGGTCGGGGTGTCGTCGAAGCGCACCCGGGCGGCGTAGGTGCCGTTGCGGAACTTGCGGGCGCTGGTCTGGATCTCGCTCTCCTTGGTGCCGGCGGCGGTGCCGTCGGTGGTGAGGCGCAGGTTCATGACCTTGTTGCTCCCGGTGCCCGCCACGAAGGTGACGTCCTGCGGGGACCAGGTGGCGCCCGGTACGCCGGGGCCGCCCTGGCCCGACTTCACGGTCCAGCCGTGGCTCTGCAGCGCGGGGTCGCTGCTCGAGGTGTAGCTGAAGTCGTCGAAGAGCGCGGGTGCGTTGGGGTCGGTGGGCGGCGTGGTCGGCGGATCCGTGGGCGGCGTGGTGGGGTCGTTGCCGGCGGGCGCGGTGCCCCAGACGACCGAGCCGCCGCGCTGCACGGTGACCTTGTCCCAGTCCGCGTACGACGTCTGGGAGCCGTTGAACGAGTAGTCGTCGGACTGGGTCAGGCGCTGCCAGTCCGCGCGGTAGAAGCGCAGTTGCATGTCGCCGGTGTTCTGCCCGGGGGCGAGCGATCCCGCGCCGGAGGTGAAGCCGATCTCCAGGTAACGGTCAGCGTTGGCGGTGGGGTTGGCGAGGGTGCCGAAGGTACCGGTGATGTTGGCGCACCCCTTGACCGCCCAGGAGCACGCGAAGCGGTACGCGGTGGTGGGGCTGTCGGCCTTGAAGTAGTAGCGCAGGGTCACCTCGCCGAGCGGGACGGACGAGGTGCCCCGGTTGGTGATCTCGAGCCAGGGCTCGGTCTGGTCCGCGGTGGCCCCGGACGCGCTCGTCCGGTACTGCGCGGTGAGCGTGGCCGCCGCGGCGGACGCGGGCAGCGCGACGAGCCCGGCGCAGGCGAGACCCGCCGTCGCGCAGGCGGCCACGGCGGTGCGGACCCGGGCGGTGGTGCGGAACGGTCCTGACATGGGGACCCCTTCCAGTCGGGTGGAGCGCGTGGGGGAGGGCTTACCACTTGGCAACTGGTCTTCCACTGGTAAGGGAAGGTGGCATAGACCAGATGAGGGGTCAAGTCCCGTAACGGGAAGGGAATTCGGGACCCCCACAACCCAAGCGATGACGGAAGGCTGGA
Source organism: Streptomyces sp. PA03-1a (assembly GCF_033792805.1). Classification (NCBI taxonomy): domain Bacteria; kingdom Bacillati; phylum Actinomycetota; class Actinomycetes; order Kitasatosporales; family Streptomycetaceae; genus Streptomyces; species Streptomyces sp. PA03-1a. Next base: position 14,882 of record NZ_JARAVO010000069.1, on the reverse strand, counting down.
GAACTGGTCAGCAACTGGCTAGCCTCGGGCACACGGCATTGCACGGCGCTGCACGGCACTGCACGGCCACGGAGAAGGGCGGGGCGCATGACGGGTGAGGCACCGCGGTCACCGCTGAAACGGGAACGGGTCCGCGACCACCTCCTGGAACTCGTCGAGTCCCAGGCACCGGGCACCCCGATCCCCTCGGAGCGCGCCCTGTGCGAGCGGCTCGACGTCTCCCGCCCCACCGTGCGCTCGGCCGTCGACGAGCTGGTCACCACCGGCCTGCTCGTCCGGCGCCACGGGAGCGGCATGTTCGTCGCCCCCGCGAAGATCACCCAGGAACTCGCCCAGGGGGAGAACGCCTTCAGCCTGCCGCAGGCCTCCGGCCACTGGCTCAGCCGCGTCCTGGAGTTCGCCACGGTACGGGCCGGCGCCCGCGTCGGCCGCAAGCTCCGCGTGTCGCCGGCGGCCGAGATCGTCTACATCGCCCGCCTCCGCCTCGTCGACGGCGAGCCGATGGCCGTGGAGTACCTGCACGTACCGGCCGACCTGGTGCCGGGGCTGCGCGCCGCCGACATGGAGTCCGGGGACTTCTACGCGTACCTGCGCGAGCGGCACGGCGTCCACGTGCACGAGGCCGTCCAGTCCATCGAACCCACCGTCGCCAACGAGGAGGAGGCCCGGCTGCTGCACGTGCCGGTGCTCTCCCCCGCGCTCCTCTTCGACCGCCTCACCAGTGACGCCGCCGGCCGCCCCGTGGAGTACGTGCACTCCCTCTACCGCGGCGACCGCTACCGCATCGTCTCGCGCCTCTCGCTCGTCGACTCCGCGCCCGCGGGCCGGCCCGTTCCGGCGGGACACCACCCGGGCATGCCCCCCGACGAACGCGCCGTCCCGGCCGGCACGCTCGCCCACGTGGTGGGGGACGTACAGCCCCGCGGATGAGGGCCCGCAACCCGTACACATGTGCGGCCCTCAACCCCTATGATCACTCCGCTCCCGTGTCCACCGGAGCCGCGCACGACCCGAGACAGGCCATCCACGATGTCCAGCAAGCCCCCCAAATCCCCTCTGTTGCCCGCCCGCTGCGCGCAGGCGGCGATAGCCGCGGCCGCGATCCTGGACGTGTTCCGGGCGGTGGCGCTCCGGGACTACTTCCTCCGTCCCACGCAGCAGACCCTGCACACCTCCGGCATGGTCTCCATGGTCTTCCTCTACGCCATGATGCTCGCGATCGTCCTGTTCCTCGTCTGGCTCGCACGGGCGCGGCACAACGCGCAGGCGCTGACCCCCCAGGCGTCCCTCCCGTCCCGCGGCTGGACCATCGGCGTGTGGTTCGTCCCGCTGGTCAACTTCTTCGTCCCGCGTCAGGTGCTCCTGGACATCGGGCGCGCGAGTTCGGTCTCGTGGCAGGAGACGCGCGACAAGACGGTCGTGAACCTCTGGTGGGTGGCCTGGCTCGGACACGCGCTGGCGCTCCTGACCGCGGGTCACATCGATCCGGCCTCGATTCCGCTGGTCGCGCTCGCGGAGGCATTCATGATCGCCGCGGCCGTACTGGTGGGCATCCTCATCGAGCGCATTACCACGCTTCAGAACGCCACGCTGGGCACCTCGGTGGCCCTCTCCCCCATCACGCAGTCATGAGGCAGGCTGCAGCCATGACCGGCTACGACATAGTGCGGGTCTTCTGCGGACCCGACGGCGACCACGGCGACCGGTTGGCCGTGGTGCGGGACGGAAGCACCGTCACCGACGAGCAGGACCGCGTCGCGTTCGCCCGGCGATCGGGCTTCGCCGAGACCGTGTTCGTGGACGACCCCGAGCGGGGCATCATCGACATCCGCTCGGCGGACGGACGGCTGCCCTTCGCCGGCTCCCCCTGCATGGGCACCGCCTGGCTGCTGGACGCCCCCGAACTGATCACCCCGGCGGGGGTCGTGGGCGTGCGTCTCGACGGCGAGTTCACCTGGCTGGAGGCCAGCCCCGCCTGGGCCCCGCACCGCACCCTGCGGCAGTACGACTCGCCCGAGGAAGTGGACGCCCTGCCCGTACCGCCACCCGGCGAATGGGTCTACGCCTGGGCCTGGGAGGACGAGGCCGCCGGACGCGTCCGCGCCCGCGGCTTCCCGGGCCGCGGCGACGGCGTCGACGAGGTCGAGGCCACCGGCTCGGCGGCGCTGCTGCTCACCGACCGCCTCGACCGCTCCCTGAACATCGCCCAGGGCCGCGGCTCCCAGATCCTCACCGCCCCCGCACCGGACGGGCTGGTCGAACTCGGCGGCCGCGTCCACCTGGAGCGCGCCGTCCCCGGCACCCCCACACGCACCCGCCCCGCGATCACCCTCGGCACATCGACCTCCTCCCGCCGCCGTATCCATCTGCTCGACCTCTGACCCATGGCCGGAGACCGGGCGGTGGACCTCATCTCGCTGACCGACGGGGAGGGCCGTCGCCTCGTCCGGGTGCTGGGGCGGCACATGCCCGGCGTGCTGCCCTGGCACGACGTCCTTGACGCGGAGATCACCGTGACGAGCGGGTTCGCGCAGGGGCGCCTGGAAGTGTGCCTCGATCCGGACGACCTGGACCGCTGGTCCGACGTCCTCACGGCTGGCCGACGGCTGGTCCGATGAGCACGTCAAGCGCCTGCGCCGGGTGCGCGAGGCATGGCCCCGTGATGGTGGAGACCTCACCGAACGCCTACGAGCGGCGTCGTTGACACGTGCTGCGCGTCGTCGGCCGTGAGACCGCCCCGAGGTCCGTCAGCGAAGGAGGGAGCCGTCCATCGCGCCGAGCCGGCGGATCTCGTCGAGCGGGAACGGGGTCTGCCTGCTCTGACGCTGGAAGGAGAGGTTGAAGTCGGAGATCACCGCGGCGACCGGCGCGTGCCGGGCGAGGATCGCCGTGGCCACCTCCGGGATTCCCGTGGGGCGTTTGCCCTGCGCGTAGGCGCGCACCAGCGCGTAACGGCCTTCCCGGTCCTCCCTCCGGAATCCGTACAGTGCGGTGACCAGCCAGTTCACCAGGTATGTGGCGGTGTAACAGCGGTCGTAGGCCTGATGCCGGTCGAAGAAGTCGGCTTCCTCCTGCGACAGTTCGAACCCGGAGGACAGGGCGAGGCCGTAGTCCGCGAAGTACAGCCGCCGGCCGTCGGTCAGGATGTTCTCGAAGTGCGCGTCGAAGTGCAGGAGCCCGTGGCCGTTCATGAACGCGATGCCGGCCTCCAGTTCCCCCTCCACCATGGCGCAGGCCCGGTCGGCGGTCTCGTCCCCCGCTTCGACCTGGGTGCCCAGCCACTGGTGCAGGTTCTGCGGGATGTACTCCAGGAAGAGCGCGACGCTCGCCGAGGACTGCTGGAGCGCCTCGATCCGGCGGCGCACCTGCGGTCCGCCGCCCCAGTAGGCGACGGCCCTTTCGATGTCGGCCAGTTCTTCGGGCAGGGGCGTCGAGTCCGGCAGCACCCGCCAGTGGTACATCAGGGGGAAGCCCTCGTGTTCCCCCGCGAGCACCCAGTTGGTCGTCATGGTGTGCACGGCGAGCTCGCGCCAGGCCCCGAAGCCCGGCCCGCCGATGGTGCCGACGCCGTACTGGCAGAAGACGGGCGTCTCGAACAGATTCGCCGTGGACCGGACGTGCTCGGGTTGCCTCTCCAGATCGGTGAGGGGCACCCGTTTCACGAAGACCGGGGTTCCGGCGACCTCCAGCAGGGCCGCCTTACCCCCGATGCCGGACCCGAGCGGTACGGCGGTGTCGACGAGCTCGCGCAGGGCACGGTCACTGCGCAGGGCCAGGGAGGTGGAGACGGCACCATGGGCGGCCAGGCGCCCACCACGCGACATGTCGGGGCACTTCATTGCGGCCTCCACCTTGACACTCCCGCCGAGCCCAACGACCGCACTCTATGTCACGCTCCACGACGGAATCCGGGGAGGGCCCGACCCGGCGGACCGCCGCCGGGGAAAAATGCCTGGCCCCGGCGTTCCGCCCCGTCGCAAGATGCCCGCATGGGCGAACGTTTGAGGAACAGCGCATGGCAGTACGTCGCGGGGATCGTGCCCGTCGAGGACCTGCCCATGCTGGCGGCCCACACGCTCGTGGACGGTGACGATTCGCCGGCACTGAGGGAGCTCGCCGGGCTGTCGCGCCGCGACGACGCGGCCGGGATCCGTGAGCTGTACCACCGGGCCCTGAGCCAGCTGGGCATCCCGGTGCCGGACGAGCAGACCGCCGGCCGGCGGGTGCTCCTCGACCGTGCGCGGGCGCTCGTCCGGGGTGAGCTGACCGCGGTCGAGGTGGCGTGCGGGCTCTACGCGGCCGCGGCGGACACCCCGGAGGAGACCCACTTCCTCGAGACCGCTGCCGTGTACAGCGAGTGGCTCCTCCCCGCGCTCCCGCCTGGCTGGGAGCGTGATCTGTGCGCCGCGGCCCTCGCCTTGGTGACGTCCGCCGGCCGGCCGTGACTGCGGGCCGGCTAGGACCGGCGCGCGTACAGCACGTGGCCCAGCGCCAGCACGCTCAGGCCGAACATCAGCACGCCCAGGGGGACATGGAGCGACGGTATGTGGGCGATGCCCAGCACCACCTGTGCCGAGGCGAGGACGAGGAAGCCGGAGGCGTACAGGATGGGGCGGGGCGATCCGCCGCCCGGCCGCCACGCGAGGATCGCGGCGAGCACGTACAGCATCGAGGCGCCGTACATCACGCGTGCTCCCACACCGTGCAGCACCTCGCCGTGGGACGAGGAGAGCAGCACTCCGGCGGTGACCGCCTGGAAGAAGATCGCCGAGGTCTGCAGGACGACCGCGACCTGGAGGAACGTGGGGCTGCGGTGTTCTGCCGTTGTCCGTGTGGCCATGACGCGGTCCCTCTTCTGTCGCACGGGTGCGGATCGGTACTGTCCCGTCAGTCCGACGACCTGGGCCCGTGAACTGTCAGGCGGGGCACCGGCCTGACGAACGGGGGCGGTGTCCCGTCGAAGTGGCGGGAGCGGAAGCGGACGGGACGAACAGGGAGCGGTCGCGAGGATGAGCAGCACCCCATTCCAGTCAGGGCACGACCGGTCGGAGCCGGACCTGAGCGCGGTCGTCGGCGAGCGGCGCCATCTCATCAACCTCGCCTACCGGCTGCTCGGTTCGCTGGCCGAGGCCGAGGACGCCGTGCAGGAGACCTACGCCCGCTGGTACGCGATGTCGCGGCAGCAGCAGGAGGCCATCGAGTCGCCCGGCGCCTGGCTGACGACGGTGGCCAGTCGCGTCTGCCTGGACCTGCTCGGCTCGGCCCGCGTCCGGCGCGAGCGCTACGTCGGCTCCTGGATACCCGAGCCGCTGCCCGACCGTGCGGAGTGGACCGGCGGGCCCACCGTCGGGGGCGGGGCGGAGTCGGCCGACCCCGCCGACCGGGTCACCCTGGACGAGTCGGTGACCATGGCCTTCCTGGTCGTGCTGGAGGCGATGACGCCGGCCGAACGCGTGGCGTTCGTCCTGCACGACGTCTTCCGGTTCCCCTTCCCGGAGGTCGCCGGGATCGTCGGCCGGACACCGGCGGCCTGCCGGCAGTTGGCGTACTCGGCCCGCCGGCGTGTGCGCGACGCGCGGGACCCGGCGGTGCCGGCTGCCGGACAGGCCGGTGTGGTGCGGCACTTCAAGGAGGCCTGGGAGGCCGGGGACATCAAGGCCCTCGTCGGCCTCCTCGACCCCGATGCCACGATGGTCGCGGACGGCGGCGGGCAGGTCGGCACCGTCCTGCGCCCGGTCGAAGGCGGAGAGCGCATCGCCCGGTACCTGGTCCACATCGCGGCGAAGTCGCCGGGGCTGACGCTCCTGGAGCGGACGGTCAATGGCCGGCCGGGCCTGGTGGCCCAGTACGCCGGGGTCACCGTCACCGTGGCGGCGTTCGGCGTCACCGGCGGCCGCGTCACCCGCATCTGGGCGGTCCGCAACCCGGACAAGCTCCGGCCGTGGACGGCGAGCGGATCCGCCTGACGTCGCCGCTCAGGCGACGTCCGCGCTGCCTTCGCGGTAGACCTTCGCCGAGGCGATCCGCCCCTCGCGGAGCTCGTAGAAGGCGGCGATGGGGCAGGTGCGGCGCTCGCCGCGGTAGGTGAGGGTCTCGGTCATCTGGCAGGCCGCACGGTCGTCCGCGGCGATGAGGTCGTGCACCTCCAGCGTGGGGAGCAGCCCGCGCATCGCCTCGTCGAAGAGACCGGTCAGCGCGGCGCGGCCGCGCACCGTGGTGGTACCGGTGATCCACACGGCGTCGTCGGTGAAGCCGGCGAGGAGCGCGTCCAGGTCTCGGGCGTTGAAGGCCGCTACGTGCGCGTGTATCGCCGTCGCGGCGTCAGTGGTGGTCACGGGTGCCAGTGTGGCAGGGCCCCGCGGGGCCGACCTGGCAGTGGTCGGTCCCGCGGGGCCGGTGGTGCGGTCCCGGCGTCGGTGCCGGCGTCGGCGTCAGTTGACGTTCACGGCGGACCAGGCGGCAGCCACGGCGGTGTACTCGGCGCTCGACGCGCCGTAGAGGTCGGTGGCGGCCTTGAGGGCGGCGGTACGGGCGCCCGCGTAGTTGGTGCCGGAGGTCATGTACACCGTGAGGGCGCGGTACCAGATCTTGCCGAGCTTGTCGCGGCCGATGCCGCCCACCGTGGAGCCGTTGCAGGTGGGGCTGTCGTAGCTGACGCCGTTGATCGTCCTGGCGCCGCTGCCTTCGGCCAGCAGGTAGGCGAAGTGGTTGGCGACGCCGGAGGAATAGTGGACGTCGAGGTTGCCGACGCCCGAGCTCCAGCAGTCGGCGGAACTGCCGTCCCTGGAGGGCTTGTCCATGAAGCGCAGCGCTGCCTTGCCGAAGCCGGGCTTCACGATGCGTTCGCCGATGAGGTAGTCGCCGGTGTCGGAGGCGTTGCCCGCGTACCACTCGACCAGCGTGCCGAAGATGTCCGAAGTGGCCTCGTTGAGGCCACCGGACTCCCCGGAGTAGGTGAGGCCCGCGGTGCGCGAGGTGACCCCGTGGGACATCTCGTGCCCGGCGACGTCGAGGGCGACCAGTGGCCCGAAGGTGGTGCCGTCACCGTCGCCGTAGGTCATGCAGAAGCAGCTGTCGTCCCAGAAGGCGTTGTTGTAGTTGTTGCCGTAGTGGACGCGGTTGTACGAGCCCTTGCCGTCGCCGGCGATGCCGCTGCGGCCGTGGACGGTCTTGTAGTAGTCCCAGGTCTCGTCGGTGCCGTACTGGGCGTCGACGGCGGCCGTCGCGCGGTCGGCGGTGGTGCCGGTGCCCCAGTGGTTGTCGGCGTCGGTGAAGAGGACCGCGGGGGCCCGGGAGAAGCAGATGCCGAAGATGCACAGGTCGGTCTTGTTCTGCGCGTCGCCGGTGTAGGTGTTGCCGCGGGTGGGGTCCTTCAGCTGGTAGGTGCTGCCGCTGAGGGTGGTCTCCAGGGACACGGTGCCGCCGTACAGGGACTTGCCGTCCCCGGCGGCGGTCTCCAGGGCGTCCCAGGCGTCGATGCGGGCGCCGGTGCGGGCGTCGGTGAGGACGACGCGGGCGGCGGGGTTGCCCAGGCTGTCGAGGCCTACGGCCGTGGTGCGCCAGGCCAGGCGGGGTGTGCCGTGCAGCGCGTCGACGACGAGCTGCGGCTTGGCCTTGGCCTGCCGGAAGGTGGTCCCGCGGTGGGCGGAACGGAGCGCGGCCAGGCCCTTGTCGGCGGCGGTCGCGGCCTTGACTGCGGGGGTGGTGCTCGGGACGGCGAGGTCGGAGCGCGTGGCACGCTCGGCGCCCTCGTAGGCACCGCCCGGGGCGAGGTGGACGACGAGGTCGCCGCCGAGGACCGGCAGTCCGCGGTACGTCCGGTCGTAGCGGACGTGCTGGGCGCCGTCCGTGTCGGTGACGACGTCGCGGACGGTACGGCCCTGCGCGGACGTGAGGGAGAGCCGGCCGGCGTTGGCCATGACAGCGGCGTCGGCGCGGGCGACGCCGGTGGCCCGGGAGGGGAGGTCCCGTCCGGACGCGGACGCCGCGGAGGGCGTCAGGAGGGCGGCCGTGACGGCGGTCGCGGCGAGCGCCGCGGATATGGCGGTCGCGGCACGTCTGGTGCTGGGCTGCATCGTGCTCCTCTGGTGGGGGCGTGCGCGGTCCCCGCATCTGCGTCCGGCCACGGTGGGGCGGGCCCGGGTGCGGAGGTGAGGCGGTGCCAGATTTAAGTGCCCATGACATACGGATGTCCAGAGCGCGTCCGTGGTCCACACACGGGAACCGGCCGAACCACACACGGCGGACACGCGATGGGCGCAGGTCAGCCGGACGACCGGCGCGGATCGGCCCCCGTCGGACGCTCCGCGCCGGTCAGCTCACCTCGAACGCACCGTGCCTCCCGGCCCCCGCCGAGAAACGCGCCGCGCCCTCCCCCGCTTCCGCGAGGGACACCCGGCCGTGCCGCAACTCGACCTCGAGCGCGGCCGTTTCCTCGAGCCCCTCGGCCTCCAGCACCGCGAGCCGGTCGTGCCGTACGCAGGTCTGCGGGAAGGCCGCGATCTCCGCGGCGAGCCCCTCGGCGGCGGCGCGTGCCCCGCCGACCGGGGCCACCCGGTTGACCAGGCCCATGGCGTACGCCTCGGCCGCGGCGACCGGACGCCCCGTCAGGATCAGGTCCATAGCGCGGGAGGTGCCGATCAGCCGCGGCAGCCGTACCGTCCCGCCGTCGATCAGGGGCACGCCCCAGCGCCGGCAGAACACCCCGAGCACGGCGTCCTCCTCGGCGACCCGCAGGTCGCACCAGAGGGCCAGTTCCAGGCCGCCGGCCACCGCGTGACCCGAGATCGCCGCGATGACCGGCTTGCCCAGCCGCAGGCGGGTGGGCCCCATGGGCCCGTCCCCGCCGCCCCCCTCGGTCACGCCGGTCACCTCGTTGCCGCGCGGGGTGCCGATGGCCTTGAGGTCGGCACCCGCACAGAAGGTGCCGCCCTCGCCCCACAGTACGGCGACCGAGGCGCCGGGGTCGGCGTCGAACTCGCGGAAGGCGTCGGCCAGCTCGCGCGCCGTCGGGCCGTCGACGGCGTTGCGCGCCTCGGGGCGCGAGAGCACCACCGTGGAGACAGGTCCGCTGCGCTCGACACGTACGGGCATGGCCTGTTCCCTCCGCCGCCGGTCACCTCTGCCTGGTCAGGAGAGGTTATCGCCGTGGGTCAGGGTCTCCCAGGCGACGAAGAGGTTGTTGCTGCCGGCCGGGCGCTGGGACTCGGTGAGCGCCTGGGTGTTGGTCATGGCGTAGCCGAGCCGGTTGTGGATCGCGTTGTAGCCGACCTCGGTGACCGGCCCGAGCCCCAGGTTGAGGTGGCCGCCGCACAGCCAGGACGGCACGGCCTCGCCCCTCTGGTACTTGGACTGGAAGCCCAGCGCCTGCCGGAGCCGTTCGCCGACCTGCGGGTAGAGGTCCTCGCCCTGGATGCGGCTGGTCTCCGCGACGTGCGAGATCGACGAGATGCCGTAGCCGGTGTGCGTGAAGTCGCGGCAGGTCTCCTGGGTGAGACCGGTCACGAAGGTGGACTGGCCCTGCCAGTAGCCGACGATCTCGTCGCGGGTGTCGAGCCCGCTGCCGGGCACGGTCCTGGGCAGTGCGCCGTCGGTGTCCAGGTAGACGTACGCGGCGACCCGGTTGAGGTAGCGGGTCACGGCCTTGTCGTACGAGGTGCGGTCGTCGAGGAAGACGGAGATGCCGACGGCGGCCTCCATCATGCTGAGCTCCCAGTTGCCGTTGCTCTTGGAGCCGTTGATGACCTCGGGGAGGTAGACGTTGCGCAGCATGGTGGCGAAGCGGTTCACGTTCGGCCAGCTGGTGTACGTGTAGCGGATGATCTCCGCCGCGCGCGGCCACACCGAGCCCGCCCAGCCGGTCTGCAGCGGGGCGTTGCTGTTGGTGTGGTCGGTGATGGTGGCCGACCAGGCGTCCATCAGCTGGATCGCCTTCTGGGCGTACTTGGCGTCACGGGTGACGTACCAGGCCAGTGCGTTGGTGTAGGCGGCGATCGCGTCCTCGCGCTCGTCGGTGCAGCCGTAGTTGGGGTTGGAGTAGGAGCCGCACTCGACGACTGCGCGCGGCTTGGGGGTGCGCGACTGCGAGGCGTACGCCGACGCCATCATCTGGTCGTAAGCGCCCTTCCAGGGCTGCGCTCCGGCCTGCACCTTGCTGCGTGCGAAGTCGAGTTGGGCTCGGCTGACCAGGACGCCGGGGTGGCTGAAGGCAGCGGGCGCGGCGTCGGCGCGACCACTGCCGGGCAACGCGGTCAGGAGGGCGGCGACCAGCGCCGCGACGAGGGCGAAGACGCCCTTGGTGAGGAGACCTTGTGACCTGTGGGACATGGGGGGACGCCTTCCCAGGAGACGGCATGTTCACATGGGTGAACCATGGATGCACCCATGAACACTGCGATTGACGGATGACGGTAGGACTAGACCAATGCCCCGTCAAGTCCCCTGTCGTGCACGGCTGATACCTGCCACCGCGATGCACACGGCTGCGACGCGCCGACGGGCCGACGGGGCGTGAGGACACGTATCTGCCCCCCTCACACCTGCCCCCGCCCGGCGGCGCTCCGATGGCGGGCCCGCCTCCCCTCCCCCAGGCTCGATACGCATGCGCCCATCCCGAAGGGGTCCCCATGGAACTGCAGCTTCAGGGCAAGGTCGCGGTGGTCACCGGAGCCGGCCGGGGCATCGGCCTGACGGTGGCACAGACGCTCGCGCGTGAGGGCGTGCGCGTCGTCGCGGGCAGCCGCAGCATCACCCCGCAGGCGCGAGCCCTCCAGGACGCCTACGACGTGACCCCCGTGGCCGTCGACCTCTCCACCCCGGACGGCCCCGCCGAACTCGTACGGCAGGCCGCCGAACGCTACGGAGCCGTCGACGTCCTGGTCAACAACGTGGGCTCCGGGACGTCCCGCAACGGCTTCCTCGAGGTGGACGACTCGGAGTGGCGGCGCGTCTTCGAGATCTCCTTCTTCAGCGCGGTCCGCACCACCCGCGCCGCGCTCCCCCACATGCTGGCGGCGGGCGGCGGCGCGATCGTGAACATCACGTCCGTCAACGCACGCCTCCCCTTCCCCATGGTCGTGGACTACTCGGCCGCCAAGGCCGCGCTGGCGAACCTGACGAAGTCACTGTCCGAGGAGTTCGCCCCGCGGGGCGTCCGCGTCAACGCGGTCGCCCCCGGCCCCGTCCGCACGCCCTTCTGGACCGCTCCCGGGGCCTTCGCCGACCAGACGGCCGCGGCGGCCGGGACCAGCGCCCAGGAGGCCCTGGACGAGGTCGTGCCGCGCACCATGGGCATCTCCACCGGGCGCATCACCGAGCCCGAGGAGGTCGCCGCCCTGGTCGCCTTCCTCGCCTCGCCCGTCGCGGGCAACGTCACGGGCGCCGAGTTCACCATCGACGGCGGCCAGATCAAGACGACCTGACGCCCCGCCACGACGGGGAACACGCGAAAACAGGGGCGGCCGACCCCGTCCCACGAGTCGGCCGCCCCCTCACAGGGCTCTCCCCCACGGTGAACCCCGTGGCCTTGGTTCACGGCATCGGCGTCAGAAGGCGAAGACGCCGGCCGTGTCGCTGCCGCGCAGCATGCACGGGTTGCCGAAGGTCTGCGCGAAGGTGACGCGCCGGCCTTCCCAGACCCCGTCGGCGGTGACCACGACCGGGTCCCACACCCGGGTGCAGGTCACGCCCCCGGCGTCGGCCGTCATCGCCGCGAAGTCCCCGTGGACCGCGGTGAGCTCCGCGCAGGCGGCCACCGGGTCCGGGTGGTCCCCGTACGGGGTGGGCTTGCACCGCAGCACGACCGCGCGCTGTATCGTCGCCGTCGCGGGGTCCTCCCCCTTCCCCACGGACAGGACGAGCGCGGACGGCGCGTACAGGCTCGTCGCCCCGGCCGGCCGGGCTTCCGCCGAGCCGGCCGCGACCCCCGCCGAACACACCGCCGCCACCAGGGCCAGGCAGGTCCCCACCGCACTGAACCGCATAGCGAACACTCCTTCGGCAATTGATCCGGTTATCGGACGTCGAGGAGTCTTGTGCATCGAACGCCCGCCCGTCACATCGTTCCGCGACTTTCGGTCACCGGTTGTTCACAGTGTGTACTATCCGTTGTGTCGCACTTGCGGTGAGCTGGGCGTCCGGGTGAATGGACTCAGCGGAGCCGGGGCCTCCGTGAAAGCGCCTTCACGGATCGACACATCGTCTCCACATCGGCCGGAAAGCAGCGGGCCGCCACCGTGTTCTCCACACGACGGCGGCCCGTGAGGGCGGTCCCGAGGGGTGCTAGCCCGTGTAGCCCGCGAAGATCCGCGAGAACTCATAAGGGGACTGCGGGATGTTGGTGCACATGTAGAGCGCGCCGGTGCAGGCGTTGCGGTCCCGGGTCGTCTCCCAGAAGGCGAGCAGGCCCAGGTGCCTGCCCTGGGCGAAGCTCACCAACTGGCGGGCGTCGGCCTGGTCGTAGATCCGGCCGTCGTCGTTCTGCCCGAGCATCGGCGTGACGCCCACCATCGCCCACAGCTGGGCGTCGGACTTGCCGGGGTAGAGCGACTTGAGCTGGGTGAAGGTGCTGTTGGCCGCCTGGATCGCCGCGTCGCCGTAGTCGGCGCTGCGGTAGTAGTCCATCGCCATGATGTTGACGACGTCGAGGTTCACCCCGGCGTCCCGGGCCGAGCGCACGACGCCCAGACCGTCCGCCGTGAGCCCCTCCGGCAGGACGGGCAGGGTGAGCGAGATCCGCAGCCCCGGATGGGCCTGCTGGAGTCGGGCCAGTGCCTGGGAGCGGCGGGCGACGGACGCCGGGTCGGCGGTGGCGGCGCCCTCGATGTCGAAGTCGGCGTACGTCAGGCCGTAGGCGTTGACCACCGCGTTGTACTCGGCGTACAACGCGTCGACGGAGCCGCAGGCCTGCGCGAGTTCGATGCCGCTGGCACCACCGAAGGAGATCTTGACGTCACCGCCGGCCGCGCGGATCGCGTCGATCTGGTCCTTGTTCCAGGCGTCGCGCGGGTCATAGGCGTTGAACCACATCGCCTTACAGGACGAGGCGGTGATGAAGGCCATCGTGAAGCTCTTCAGGCCGCTCGCCGAGGACAGCGTGGTGAGGCTGGGCGTCGGCCAGGCGCCCATGTCGACGTACGGCGCGGTACGCACGCCGCCCGGGGGCGGGTTGGTGCCGCCGGAGGTGGTCGTGCCGCTCACGGCGGTGCTGTACGCCGAGGTGTTGCCCGCCGCGTCCTTGGCGCGGACCCGGAAGGAGTAGGCGGTGCTCGCCTGCAACCCGCCGGCGGTGTACGAGGTGCCGGTCACGGCGACGGGCGCGCCGCCGTCCCGGGAGACCTCGTAGCCGGCGACACTGCCGGAGTCGTCGGTGGAGGCCGTCCAGCGGACGGTGAGGGAGGAGGAGGTGGCCGAGCCGACGCTCACCCCGCCGGGGACGCTGGGCGCGGTGGTGTCCGGTCCGCCGCCGGTGCCCGTGCAGGACCCGCCGTTGAGCTTGCAGTTCGCAGGCGCCCCGGTGCCCGAGGAGACCCAGCCGAAGGCGGCGGTCGCGCCGGGCGCGAGGGTGCCGTTGTAGTCGCGGTTCTTGAAGGTGTAGTGGCTGCCGCTCTGGGTCATCAAGGTGTCCCAGTACGAGCCGACGCTCGTCCCCGACGGCAGGTCGAACTCGACGGTCCATCCGCTGAGCGTGGTGGTGCCGCCGTTGGTGATCGTGTACTGCCCCTGGTATCCGGTCTCCCAGGTGGACGTCTTGACGAAGGCCGCGCTCGGCGCCGCTGCGGCGGCGGGCGGGGCGAGGAGCAGGACGAGCGCTCCGACGAGCGCCGTGACCAGGGCCAGAGTTCTTCGCATCCGGGCCTCCCGTGGGGGGAACGCGCAGTTGGTCTGTACCAAATGCATCTGGTGTAGACCTATCGAGTTGATGCGTTCGCGTCAATACGCGGAACGGTCCGGGATCACGGAGCCGCACCCCCTGAGTGGCGGCCGGCCCGGTGGCAACCGGGTGAACGACGGCCGGGCCGCACCCGCGGACGCCCACGGGGCAGGCATCATCGCTGAAGGCCGGGGCCGGTGCTCCCCCCTCCCCGATCGTGCCGGGCGGCCCGGGAGGTCGTCATGCACATCCTGCTCATGGCGTCGGCGTTCAACAGCCTGACGCAGCGCATGTACGCGGAACTCGGCGAGCTGGGCCACACCGTCGCCGTGGAGGTGACACCGGACGGCGACGCCATGCGCACGGCGGTCGCCCGCCACGAGCCGGAACTCGTCGTGGCACCCATGCTCAAGGCGGCGATCCCCGCGGACGTCAGGACCGCCCGCACCTGCCTCGTCGTGCACCCGGGGCCACCCGGCGACCGCGGCCCCGCCTCCCTGGACCGTGCCGTCCAGGAGGGTGTCGCCGCATGGGGCGTGACGGTCCTGCAGGCCGAGGAGGAGATGGACGCGGGCCCGGTCTGGGCCGCGGTGGACTGCACGGTGCCCCCGGTCGGCAAGAGCGACCTGTACCGGGGCGAGATCTCGGACGCCGCCATGGAGGCCGTCCTGCTGGCCGTCGACCGGTTCGCGACGGGCGCGTACGTCCCGCGGCAGCAGGGCGACCCGGCCCTCGGAGCGGTCGTCCGCCTCCGCCCCGCCCTCGGCCAGGACGAGCGGCGCATCGACTGGGCCGCCGACCCGACCACGACCGTGCTGCGCAAGCTGCGCGCCGCCGACTCGCGGCCCGGCGTCCTGGACGAGCTCCTCGGCGCCCGCTGGTTCCTGCACGGCGGCCACCCCGAGGACCGGCTGCACGGCGAGCCGGGGCGGCTGCTGGCCACCCGCGCGGGCGCGGTCTGCCGGGCCACCCGCGACGGCGCCGTGTGGATCCCCCGGCTGCGGCCCCGTCC
>NZ_JARAVO010000068.1:0-38869 GCF_033792805.1 Streptomyces sp. PA03-1a | reverse complement strand
CCCGCGGCGCCCCGCCGATCCTCGTCGTCGGCACCACCCGCGACCCCGCCACCCCGTACCCCTGGGCCCAGTCCCTCGCCCGTCAACTCGACTCCGGCCACCTCCTCACCTACGACGGCGACGGCCACACCGCCTACCACCGCGGCAGCCCCTGCATCGACGACGCCGTCGACCTCTACCTGACCCACGGCGAACTCCCCGCCCCCGGCACCATCTGCGGCTGACCCGCGCCGCTGCGCGTCCGGGCCTTGGCCGTTGGCCCGTGCCGGGTCAGACTCGTGCCCGTGGAGGAAGCGATCCCGCTCGGCCGGGGCGATGTGCGCTGGGTGTTCCCGGATCCGGCTGACGCCGAGGCCGTGCAGGAAGCGCTGAGCACGGCCGGTGCGCTCGTCTCGCGGTTGGCCGAGCACCTCGGCGTCCGGGCCGGTCACACCGGAAGTGGCCTGGAGTACCACCGCGTTGAGGGCTTCGAGCTCGCGGGAGTCTTCGGCTCCGTGGAGGTCCGCGAGGTCTCCTTCCATGCGCGGCTGTACGTCCCGCGGCGATGCCTCTGGGACCTGCGCGGGGGTCCGCCGTGGGAGGTCGAGGCGGAGGTCAGGGTGGCGTGCGACCGCGAGGTGGATTGCGGCGGGCACACCGTCGCCGAGAGCGGGCGCTCCTGCGACACCCCCCTGGACGCGGCGCGCGGCCTGGTGCGGGCCGCGGCGTGGCTGCTTGCCCAGGGTGTCGGTGAGCCGCCGCACGCTTGGCGCTCGCGGGACCCTGGGTGCCCCCCGGGTCCGGTGGACTGAGAGGACGGCCTCGGGGCGGCCGGCACGCGGCGGCCATCCCTATTAGTATTGAATGATACGATCGCGATCGTAACAATAGGTGGAGCTGACGCGATGGGTGTGGCCCGTTCCTTCCTCTCGTGCAGCACCGGGAGGACAGGAGCAGTCATGAAGATCGCAGTCGCCGGCGGTACCGGGGTGGCCGGACGTTTCGTGGTGGAGGCCGTACGGGCCCGCGGACACGAACCCGTGGTGCTGTCACGCGGACAGGGCGTCGACCTGGTGAGCGGGTCGGGGCTGGAAGCGGCGCTGACCGGGGCCGACGCGGTGATCGACGTCAGCAACGTGACCACGAACCGCAAGTCGGTCGCCGTCGGCTTCTTCGAGAAGGCGGGACGGAACCTCATCGGTGCGGCCGAACGCGCCGGGGTCCGGCACCTCGTGACGCCGTCGATCGTGGGGGTCGACCGGGTCGGGCACCCGTACTACACGGGCAAGCTGCGGCAGGAGGAGATCATCCGGGGCGGGCCGGTGCCATGGACCATCATGCGGGCGACGCAGTTCTACGAGTTCGTCGGTCAGGCGCTGAGCGGTGTCCCCGGACCGATCGCGCTGGTGCCGACGGCGCCGGTCCAGCCCATCGCCGTACGGGAAGTGGCCGAAGCCCTCGTCGACCTCGCCCTCGAAGCGCCGAAGGGGATGGCCCCCGAGCTCGCGGGCCCGCAGGTCGAGTCCCTGGTCGACCTGGCCCGGCGCCTCATCGCCGCGGGCGGCGCGCGCCGCCGTCCGGTCGTGCCCCTGTACTTCCCCGGCGGGATGCGCAGCGGCGGCCTGCTGCCGACCGGCCCGGGCCCCCGCGGCACCCAGACGTTCGCCGAGTGGCTCGAGGCGCAGAGCGCGGCGAAGCCCTCATGAGCGGCCCCGGCTTCGGCCGGGACCGCGAGCGGTGGTCAGGCGGATAGTCACATGAACGAGTCAGGGCTCCCGGGAACATTCCTGGGAGCCCTGATCTGCATCTACGAAGTCGGGGTGGCGGGATTTGAACCCACGGCCTCTTCGTCCCGAACGAAGCGCGCTACCAAGCTGCGCCACACCCCGGTGTCGCGTCGTGGCCTCGGGCCCGGCGCGACGAGGATTACTCTAGCGGACCTCCCGCTGGAGACGAAATCCGGTTTTCCGCGGCGGCTCAGGCGCCCGGTGTCAGGGTGAGCAGGGTGGCCTCGGGCGGGCAGGCGAAGCGGACCGGGGTGTAGCGGTTGGTGCCGCAGCCCGCGGAGACGTGCAGGTAGGAGCGGTGACCGGCGGCCTCGTGGGTGGACAGGCCCTTGACCCGGTCCGCGTCGATGTCGCAGTTGGTGACGAGGGCGCCGTAGAACGGGATGCACAGCTGGCCGCCGTGGGTGTGCCCGGCGAGGATCAGCGGGTAGCGGTCGGCGGTGAAGGCGTCGAGTACGCGCAGGTACGGGGCGTGGACGACCGCGAGCGAGAGGTCGGCGTCCGTGTCGGGACCGCCGGCGATGGCGGCGTAGCGGTCGCGCCGGATGTGGGGGTCGTCGAGGCCCGCGAAGGCGATCTCGATGCCGTCGTCGAGCTTGAGGCGGCCGCGGGTGTTGTTGACCCCGACCCAGCCGGCCACGTCGAAGGCGTCGCGGATCTCCTCCCACGGGTTGCGGATGACGCCGATGGCGGGGTTGTTCTGGCCGTTGAGACCGTGCGTGCCCCGGAGGCGCTCGGCGAGGTAGCGGGCGGGGTTGCGCGGGGTGGGGCCGTAGTAGTCGTTGGAGCCGAAGACGTAGGCGCCGGGGAGGTCGAGCAGCGGCCCGAGGGCGTCCATCAGCTCGGGGACGCCCTGGGGGTCGGAGAGGTTGTCGCCGGTGTTCACGACGAAGTCGGGGCGGAGCCCGGCCAGCGACTGCAGCCAGCGGCGCTTCTTGTTCTGGCCGCGGACCATGTGGATGTCGGAGACCTGCAGGACGCGGATCGGCCGCATCCCGGCCGGCAGCACCGGGACCGCCACCCTGCGCAGCCGGAACGACCGTGCCTCGATCCCGGCCGCGTAGGCCACGCAGGCCGCACCGGCAGCTGTGATGCCCAGGGGTACTCCGTATCGCGCGCGCATGCCCTCCATGGTGGCAGACGGCACGTCAGGGATAAATCCGCGGCCCTCCCGGTGGCGACCTGGCAGACTCGACGCCATGACCACCACGCTCAAGAAGCGTCTGCACGACGACCTCACGGCTGCCATCAAGGGGCGGGACGAGCTGACCTCGTCCACCCTCCGTCTGACCCTCACCGCGATCACCAAGGAGGAGGTCGCGGGCAAGGAGGCGCGCGAGCTCTCCGACGACGAGGTGCTGAAGGTGATCGCCCGCGAGGCGAAGAAGCGCCGGGAGGCCGCCGACGCCTTCGAGCAGGGCGGCCGCAAGGAGGCCGCGGAGCGTGAGCTGGCCGAGCGCGAGGTGCTGGACGCCTACCTGCCCAAGCAACTGGACGACGCGGAGCTGGCCGGCATCGTTGCCGCGGCGATCGAGGAGTCGGGCGCCGAGGGGCCGAAGGCGATCGGCGCGGTCATGAAGATCGTGAACCCGAAGGTCGCCGGCCTGGCCGAGGGCGGCCGGGTCGCCGCCGAGGTGCGCAAGCAGCTCGCGGGCGGCTGACGGGGCCGACGGGGTCGACGGGCCCCGACGCCACGGAGGGCGGCGTGGCCCGCCGGGAGCCCTCCACCGGAACGCCGAAGGGGCGCCGGGACCGATCGGTCCCGGCGCCCCTTCGGCGTCACGTCGTCTCCCGCGGGGCTCAGCCCGGCCCGGTGCCGCCCGTCTCGGGGGTGCCGGTCCCGGGACCCGTGGTGCCGTTGTTTCCGCCGCCGCGGCCGTTGCCACCGCCGGTGGTGAAGCCGTTGGCCCCGTCGCCGCCGAGGGTGTCGCCGCCGAAGATCCCGCCGAGCAGGCCGTCGTCGCCACCGTTGCCGTTGCCGCCGTTGTCACCGCGGCCGTGGTGGTCGTCATCGTCGTTGCGCGGCTTCTCGGGATCCTTGATGGCCACCGTCGGCAGGCCGGGCGAGACGGTGCCGGCCAGGGCGCCGGACATCGCGTCCTTCCAGATCGGACCCGGGGTGTCGGCGCCGTAGACCTCGGCGTGGTAGTGGCCGCCGATGGTGATGTTGGTCATCCTGCGCTTGTGGGCCGGGTCGCCGACCCAGACGGCACCCGCCATGTCCGAGGTGTAGCCCACGAACCAGGCGGCGTACCGGAAGTCCGTCGTACCCGTCTTGCCCGCGCTGTCGCGGTCGCTGAGTCCGGCCTGCTGACCGGTGCCGTCCTCGACCACGCCCTTGAGCAGGGTGCTGATCGTGGAGGCGGTCTGCTCGGACATGGCCCGCTCGCACTCGGTCTTGGGCACCGGCAGCTTCTTGCCGTTCGCGTCGGTGATCGACTCGATGGCGACCGGGGTGCAGTACTCGCCCTTGTTGGCGAAGGCCGCGTAGGCGGCGGCCATCTTCAGCGGCGACATCTCGTTGACGCCGAGGGTGAAGGAGGCACCGAGGCCGAACTTCGTCCCGCCGGCGCGCTTGGTGATGCCGAGGGAGTTGACCATCCGCGTCACGTCGCACAGGCCGGCGTCGGCCTCCAGGGAGACGAAGTAGGTGTTGATCGACTTCGCCAGCGCCTCCCTCATTCCGTACGGGCCGACCTCGTCCTTCCTCTCGTTGGGCACCTTGTCCTTGCTCGTGTAGCGCTTGCCGTCGCAGTCGGTCACGTCCGGGTACGGCATCTCGTTCGGCGAGGGGTAGGACTGGGCCGTCGACATGCCCTTCTCCAGGGCGGCCGCGGCGGTGAAGGGCTTGAACGTCGAACCCGGCTGGTAGCCCGCGCCGCCGCCCATGTTCCGGTCGACGGAGTAGTTGATCTGGGTCTGGTTCTTCTTGAAGCCGTACGGGCGGGACTGGCCCATCCCGACGATCCTGCCCGTGCCCGGCTGGACCAGGGTCACGGCGGTGGCGACGTCGTCGCTCTTGTACACGTGCTGGCTGATCGAGTCCTGGACCGCCCGCTGCGCCTTCGGGTCGAGGGTGGTGCGGACGGTGAGGCCGCCCTGGTCCCAGCGCTTGGCGCGCTCGGCCTTGGTCTTGCCGAAGGCCTTGTCGCTGAGGAAGACCTGGCGCACGTAGTCGCAGAAGAACCCGGCGCCGTTGACGGCGGTGATGCAGCCGTTCTTGGGCTCGCGGATCTTGAGGCCGAGCGGCTTCTTCTTCGCGGCGTCGGCCTGGGCCTGCGTGACGTCCTTCAGGTCGGCCATGCGCTGCAGCACCACGTCGCGGCGCTTCTTGGCCTCCTCCGGGTCGTTCACGGGGTCGTACCGGCTCGGCGACTGGACGAGGCCGGCCAGCAGCGCGGACTCGGTGAGCGACAGGTCCTTGGCGGACTTGCTGAAGTAACGCCGGGAGGCGGCCTCGACCCCGTAGGCCTGCTCGCCGAAGAAGGTGATGTTGAGGTAGTTCTCGAGGATCTTCTGCTTCCCCAGCTCCTGCTCGAGCTGGATGGCGTACTTCATCTCTTTGATCTTGCGACCGATGGTCTGCTGGGTGGCCTGCTGGACCTTGGTGGGGTCGTCGCCGGCCTCCTCGATGAAGACGTTCTTCACGTACTGCTGCGTCAGGGTGGAAGCGCCCTCGGAGACACCGCCCTCCTGGGCGTTCTTGTTGAGCGCGCGCAGGATGCCCTTGACGTCGATCGCGCCGTGCTCGTAGAAGCGGGCGTCCTCGATGGCGACGATGGCCTGCTGCATCGACTTGCTGATCTTGTCGAGCCCCACGACCGTGCGGTCGCGCGAGTAGACGTTCGCGATCAGGTCGCCCTTGACGTCCAGGATCCGGGTGCTCTGCGAGAGCGGCGGGCGCTTCAGCTCGCCCGGCAGGGAGTCGAAGCCGGCCGCGGTGCCCTTGGCGCTCAGTCCGAGCGCCCCCGCCGCGGGGAGGGCGATGCCGGCCAGCACCACGCCGGCCAGGACGCTGACACCCAGGAACTTGGCGGCCTGCTGAGCGGTACTGGTGCCGCCGCTGCTGGTGGGGCGCGATCGCTTGTGACCCATGGGGTGCAGCTTACGTTGCCATTCTTAAGACGTGGGCATGCTTGTTCGCCTACTCTGTAACAGACAGGCGCGAACACTGCGCACACGTCTGTCTTCCATCCTCACTCTTGTGGGTGATGAGAACTGCCCGAATTCCTGTCATATGCCAGCCATATGACCTGGATCTCAGGCCCCAGAAGTGGCGAGCTGACCGTTTTGCGGCAATTCGCCCGTTCTGCCGTCGGCTCACTCCGTCGGGTGATCTGCCGCGTACCCATAGTCCGTTCGGGCCATTCAAGATTGGGCCTGAAAGGGCTGTTGCGCCGTGCCCACCTTCCGTAACGTCCTCAACTGGCAACGGTGAATATGCCGCTTGCCGCCGTGGGGGAGCCTCGATTCGGGAGAGGACGGCGCCAGCATGAGCAGCTGGGTTACGGACTGGAGTACGCAGGCCGCGTGCCGCACGACGGATCCGGATGAACTTTTCGTCCAGGGAGCGGCCCAGAACAGGGCCAAGGCGGTGTGCACCGGCTGCCCGGTGCGTACCGAGTGCCTGGCCGACGCTCTGGACAACCGTGTGGAGTTCGGCGTCTGGGGCGGGATGACCGAGCGGGAGCGCAGGGCGCTGCTGCGCCGGCGTCCCACGGTCACCTCGTGGCGCAGGCTCCTGGAGACGGCGCGCACGGAGTACGAGCGCAGCACGGGTGTGCTCCCGCTCGACGACGAGGGCTACGACGGGGACTACGACGACTACGCCGCCGTCGGCTGACCCTGCGCGAGACGTTGGCCGATCGCGCGCAGGCCCTCGAGGTCGTGCACGTCGCCGGGCAGGGCCGCGACGTCCACCATGGGCACGTCCGGGTGCACCGAGACGAAACGCTCACGGGTGCGCCGCTCGCGCGCGACCAGCTGCATCCGTTCGGCGTGCAGGCGCAGCAGGCCGGCGGTGAGGCGGTCGGTGTCCAGCGGGTCCGTGGTCCGGCCCGCGGCGGGGTCCTGTGCGGGTACGGAAACGGTCGGGGAGCCGGTGGGCGATTCGGGAGAGCTGGTGTCCGCACTGTCCGTACTGGGGGTCCCTTCGCCGCCGTCGGCCGTACGGAGTCCAGCTTTCCCGCCGGGCTGATCCACAATGCCGACGCTTTGAAGATTTTCTGCGGATTCGTCAAACTCCCCGGTCAGCCGGGGAGTTGGCGGATATCCGGCGACAGGGGCGGCGTCGGAGGCGTCAGTCGCGTCAGCGGCATCCAGGTCGTCCAGGTCGTCCAGTGCCTCCGCCGCCGCCAGCGCCCGCTCCGCCGTGAGCTGCGCCGCCCCGCTGCCGTGCACACGGTTCAGCACCAGCCCGGCGAGCGGCATGTTCTCCGCCGCCAGCCGCTCCACGAAGTACGAGGCCTCGCGCAGCGCGTCCCGCTCCGGCGCGGCCACCACCAGGAACGCCGTCCCGTTCGCCTGGAGCAGCTTGTACGTGGCGTCCGCCCGGGAGCGGAAGCCGCCGAACATCGAGTCCATCGCCGCCACGAAGGTCTGCACGTCGCGCAGCAGGTGCGCGCCCATGACCTTGCTGAGCGTGCCGGTCATCATCGACATCCCGACGTTGAGGAACTTCACGCCGGCCCGTCCGCCGACCTTCGCGGGGGCCATCAGCAGCCGGATGAAACGCCCGTCCAGGAAGGACCCCAGCCGCTTGGGGGCGTCCAGGAAGTCCAGCGCCGACCGGCTCGGCGGGGTGTCGACGATGATCAGGTCCCACGCGTCGAGCGCGCGCAGCTGGCCCAGCTTCTCCATGGCCATGTACTCCTGCGTGCCGGCGAAGCCCGCGGAGAGCGACTGGTAGAAGGGGTTGTCCAGGATCGCCCGGGCCCGCTCCTGGTCCGTGTGCTGGAGCACGACCTCGTCGAAGGTCCGCTTCATGTCGAGCATCATCGCGTGCAGCTCACCGCCCGCGGACTCGTCGATCCCGGCCACCTTGCGCGGGGTGTTGTCGAGTTCCGTGAGGCCCATGGACTGCGCCAGCCGACGCGCCGGGTCGATGGTCAGCACGACGGCCTTGCGGCCGCGCTCGGCGGCACGGACGCCCAGCGCCGCGGCCGTGGTGGTCTTGCCGACCCCGCCCGAGCCGCAGCAGACGACGATCCGGGTCCTCGGATCGTCGATCAGCGGGTCGATGTCCAATACCGGACTCTCCAGGCTCATGCGACCCCCAGCCCCTGCTTCCGCAGATTTTCAGCCAATCTGTACAACCCACCGAGATCGACCCCGTCGCCCATCAGTTCCAGCTCGTACGCGGGCAGCCCCAGCGCGGCCAGTTCCTCGCGCTGGGCCCGCTCCAGGGCCACGCGCTCCGCGTGCTCGTGCGCCTGCGCCAGCAGCGGGTCGACGAGCCGCTCCGCGAGGCCGCCGCGCCGCGCGCCGCCCAGCCCGGCCTGGGAGAGCGCCTTGGCGATCGCCGTGCGCTGCCCGTCGCGCGCCGAGGCCACGGCCGCGCCGTCCATCACCACCGGGCGCACCATGTTGATGACCACGGCCCCGGTCGGCAGCCCCGCCTCGCGCAGCTCGGCCACGCCGTCCACGGTCTCCTGGACCGGCATCTCCTCCAGGAGGGTGACCAGGTGCACCGCGGTCTCCGGGGACTTCATCACCCGCATCACGGCCTGCGCCTGATTGTGTATCGGGCCGAACCGGGCCAGCCCGGCGACCTCGTCGTTGACGTTGAGGAAGCGCGTGATCCGCCCGGTCGGCGGCGCGTCCAGCACCACCGCGTCGTACGACCGCCAGCCCGCCCGGTCCTTGCGGCGCACGGCCTCGCAGACCTTGCCGGTCAGCAGGACGTCGCGCAGTCCCGGCGCCACGGTGGTGGCGAAGTCGATCGCGCCCAGCTTCTTCAGGGCCCGGCCGGCCCGGCCGAGCTTGTAGAACATGTCGAGGTAGTCCAGCAGCGCCTGTTCGGCGTCGATGGCCAGGGCGTACACCTCGCCGCCGCCCGGGGCCACGGCGATCTTGCGCTCCTCGTAGGGGAGGGCCTCGGTCTCGAAGAGCTGCGCGATGCCCTGCCGCCCCTCCACCTCCGTCAGCAGTGTCCGTCGACCCTCGGCGGCGAGGGCGAGTGCCAGCGCAGCGGCGACCGTCGTCTTGCCGGTACCGCCCTTGCCCGTCACGATGTGGAGCCTCACACCTGCGAGCCTAACCAGTCGAGGGCGGGGCTACTCGGGGGCGGGGCTGTGCCAGGCATTACAGTCCCCTCATGACGAAGTGGGAATACGCGACCGTGCCGCTGCTGGTGCACGCGACGAAGCAGATCCTGGACACCTGGGGCGAGGACGGCTGGGAGCTCGTCCAGGTCGTGCCGGGCCCGAACAACCCCGAGCAGCTGGTGGCGTACTTCAAACGCGAGAAGAACGCGTGAGCGCGGTCGAGCAGCGGCTGGCGGAACTGGGGCTCGAGCTCCCCGCGGTGGCCGCCCCGCTCGCCGCGTACGTCCCGGCCGTCCGGTCCGGTGCGTACGTCTACACCGCGGGCCAGCTGCCGCTCGTCGAGGGCAAGCTGACCTGCACCGGCAAGGTCGGCGCCGAGGTCACCGCGGACGAGGCCAAGCAACTCGCCCGCACCTGCGCGCTCAACGCCCTGGCCGCGGTCCGCTCCGTCGTGGGTGACCTCGACCGCGTCAAGCGCGTCGTGAAGGTCGTCGGCTTCGTCGCCTCCGCCCCCGACTTCACCGGGCAGCCGGCCGTCGTCAACGGCGCGAGCGAGCTGCTCGGCGAGGTCCTCGGCGAGAAGGGCGTGCACGCCCGCAGCGCCGTCGGTGTGGCCGTCCTGCCGCTCGACGCGCCGGTCGAGGTCGAGATCCAGGTCGAGGTCGAGGACTGACGTCCCGCACCCCTCCGGCGGAGCCGTGCCCCGGCCACCGGAGGGGTACCCCGGGCCCGCCCGGCCCGGGCCCTATCGAACATCCCCGCGCAAGCGCATAGCATCCGCCACATGACCACCACGAACGGCCAGTGGTTCCCGGCGAGCTGGCCCGAGCGCATCCGCGCCCTCACCGCGGGCACCCTGGAGCCCGTCGTGCCGCGCCGTGCGGCGACCGTCCTGCTGCTGCGGGACGGCGACGGCGGCCCCGCCGTGCACCTGCTGCGGCGCCGGGCCTCGATGGCCTTCGCCGCGGGCGCGTACGCCTATCCCGGCGGCGGTGTGGACCCGCGCGACGAGCGCCCGGTGGCCTGGGCGGGGCCCCCGCCGCCGACCTGGGCCGCCCGGCTGGGCGAGGGCCTGGACCCCGCCGCCGCGCAGGCGATCGTGTGCGCGGCCGTGCGCGAGACCTTCGAGGAGTCCGGCGTGCTGCTCGCCGGGCCCGACGAGCGGTCCGTCGTCGCGGACACCACCGGCGAGGACTGGGAGGCCGACCGGCGCGCCCTGGTCTCGCGGGAGCTGTCCTTCGCCGACTTCCTGGCCCGCCGTTCCCTGGTGCTCCGCTCCGACCTGCTCGGCCCGTGGGCCCGCTGGATCACCCCGGAGTTCGAGGAGCGCCGGTACGACACGTGGTTCTTCGTGACCGCGCTCCCGCCCGGCCAGCGCACCCGCGACGTGTCGGGCGAGGCGGACCGCACGGTGTGGCTGCGGCCCGCCGAGGCCGTGGACGGCTACGACCGCGGCGAGATGACCATGCTGCCGCCGACGATCGCGACGCTGCGGGAACTGCTGCCGTACGACTCGGCGTCAGCGGCCCTGGCGGGTGCCGCGGACGGGCGCGACCTCACCCCGGTGCTGGCGCGGGCCGCGCTGGTGGGCGAGGAGATCGTGCTGACCTGGCCCGGCCACGAGGAATTCACCAAGCGCATGGGAGCCGCCGGATGACCTCGGCCCTTCAACCCGGCAAGCCCCGCGCGGAGGTCGGGGGCCGGGCGACCGCCCGCGCGGTGTGCGTGCTCGCGCCGAACCCCTCGCCCATGACGCTGGACGGCACGAACACCTGGCTCGTCTCCGAGCCGGACTCCGAACTCGCCGTCGTCATCGACCCGGGGCCGCTCGACGAGGGCCACCTGAACAACGTGGTCTCCACCGCGCACTCCCTCGGCAAGCGGATCGCCCTCACCCTGCTCACCCACGGCCACCCCGACCACGCCGAGGGCGCGGGCCGCTTCGCCGAGCTGACGGGGACGGCGGTGCGCGCCCTGGACCCGGCACTGCGCCTTGGCGAGGAGGGCCTGTCCGCGGGCGACGTCGTCACCACCGGCGGCCTGGAACTGCGCGTCGTGCCCACCCCCGGGCACACCGCGGACTCGCTCTCCTTCCACCTGCCCGCCGACCTGGCCGTGCTCACCGGCGACACCGTCCTCGGCCGTGGCACCACGGTCGTCGCCCACCCCGACGGGCGGCTGGGTGACTACCTGGACTCCCTGCGCCGGCTGCAGGCGCTCACGATGCACGACGGCGTCGCCACCGTCCTGCCCGGCCACGGCCCGGTCCTCGCCGACGCCCGGGGCGCGGTCGAGTTCTACCTCGCCCACCGTGCCCACCGCCTCGCCCAGGTCGAGACGGCCGTCGAGCGGGGCCTCGCGACCCCCTCCGAGGTCGTCGCCCACGTCTACGCGGACGTCGACCGCGCCCTGTGGCCGGCCGCCGAGCTGTCGGTGCGGGCGCAGCTGGACTACCTGCTGGAGCACGGGCTGATCTGACGTGCGGTGTGCCCGCCCGGCGCCCCCGCGCCCCGCGGACGCTGAGGAGACGCAAGAAGGGGCGCCCACCTCCGGGTGGGCGCCCCTTCGTCCGCGTACGGGCGTCAGCGCGAGCGCTTCGCCAGCCGCTCGACGTCCAGCAGGATGACCGCCCGCGCCTCCAGGCGCAGCCAGCCGCGGCCCGCGAAGTCGGCGAGGGCCTTGTTGACGGTCTCGCGGGAGGCGCCCACCAGCTGGGCGAGTTCCTCCTGCGTGAGGTCGTGGACGACGTGGATGCCCTCCTCGGACTGCACGCCGAAGCGGCGCGACAGGTCCAGCAACGCCTTGGCGACGCGGCCGGGGACGTCGGAGAAGACCAGGTCGGACATGACGTCGTTGGTGCGGCGCAGGCGCCGGGCGACGGCGCGCAGCAGCGCGGTGGAGACCTCGGGGCGGGCGTTGAGCCACGGCTGCAGGTCGCCGTGGCCGAGGCCGAGCAGCTTGACCTCGGTCAGCGCGGTGGCGGTGGCGGTGCGCGGGCCGGGGTCGAAGAGCGACAGCTCACCGATCAGCTCGCCGGGGCCGACGACGGCGAGCATGTTCTCGCGGCCGTCGGGCGAGGTGCGGTGCAGCTTCACCTTGCCCTCGGTGACGACGTACAGCCGGTCCCCGGGTTCCCCCTCGTGGAACAGCGAGTCGCCACGCGCGAGCGTGACCTCCGTCATGGAGGCGCGCAGTTCAGCGGCCTGCTCATCGTCGAGCGCCGCGAAAAGCGGTGCGCGCCGCAGAACGTCGTCCACGAGCTCTCTCCTTGTCGACATCGCTGGGTCGGTCCCCATCATGCCCGACAGCAAAACAGTGCGATCAATCACAAGTCTGTCTTATGTGCTCGTGTGATTGTGCTCCGGGGGTCCGTTTGGGGGCCGGATCGCGGCTCTCCAGGGCGATTGTCGGTGGTGAGGCTTAGGCTGGCCGGGTGTCCGATACGCCAAGTGCGCAGAAGAAACGGCAGGGTGGCGGGGCCAGGAGGGTGACCGCCGCCGCGGATTCCGCTGTGAGCGAACAGCCCGCCCGGGCGACCCCCGGCGGCCGCGCGCGGGCGTCCGGCAAGCCCGAGTCGCGGCTCGCGATGGTCCGCAGGGCCCGGCGGATCAACCGCGAGCTCGCCGAGGTGTACCCGTACGCCCACCCCGAGCTCGACTTCGAGAACCCCTTCCAGCTGCTCGTCGCCACGGTGCTCTCGGCCCAGACGACCGACCTGAGGGTCAACCAGACCACCCCCGCGCTCTTCGCGAAGTACCCGACGCCGGAGGACCTGGCGGCCGCCGACCCGGAGGAGCTGGAGCAGATCCTCCGTCCCACCGGCTTCTTCCGCGCCAAGGCGCGGGCGCTGCTCGGCCTGTCGGCGGCACTCCGTGACATCTTCGGCGGCGAGGTGCCCGGCCGGCTGGAGGACCTGGTCACGCTGCCCGGCGTGGGCCGCAAGACGGCCAACGTGGTGCTCGGCAACGCCTTCGGCGTCCCCGGCCTCACCGTGGACACCCACTTCCAGCGGCTGGTCCACCGTTTCGGCTGGACCGGGGCGAAGGAGCCGGAGAAGATCGAGCAGGACATCATGGCGATCTTCCCGAAGAGCGAGTGGACGATGCTCTCGCACCGTCTGATCTTCCACGGCCGCCGGATGTGCCACGCCCGCCGCCCCGCTTGCGGCGTCTGCCCGATCGCGCCGCTGTGCCCGTCGTACGGCGAGGGCGAGACGGATCCGGAGAAGGCGAAGAAGCTGCTGAAGTACGAGATGGGCGGTGGCCCGGGGCAGCGGCTCAAGCCGCCGCCGGGATTCCCGGGCACGGCGGCGCCGCCGCTGGAGGCGGAGTGACGCAGGCACGACCCGACATCGAGGACGTCACGGTCGACCGCGAGGGGCTGCCGTCCTGGCTCGGCCCGGTGGTCCGCGCGGTCGACGGCGTACGGCCCGAGCAGCTCAGCCGCTTCCTGCCGCCGCCGAGCGGCGGCCGTCCCTCCGCCGTCCTCATCCTCCTCGGCGCGGGGGCCGAGGGGCCCGAGCTGCTCCTGATGGAGCGGGCGGCCTCCCTGCGCTCGCACGCGGGGCAGCCCTCCTTCCCGGGCGGCGCGCTCGACCCGGAGGACGGCGACCCGGAGGGCGAGGGGCCGCTGCGGGCCGCGCTGCGCGAGGCCTGGGAGGAGACCGGCCTCGACCCGTCGGGGGTGCAGGTCTTCGGGGTGCTCCCGCGGCTCTACATCCCGGTGAGCGACTTCGTCGTGACGCCGGTCCTCGGCTGGTGGCGTACGCCGTCGCCGGTGGGAGCGGTCGACCTGGCCGAGACCGCACGGGTGTTCACCGTCCCCGTGGCGGATCTCACCGATCCTGCCAACCGGGCCATGGTGACGCATCCCAGCGGCTTCCAGGGGCCCGCGTTCCTGGTGCGGGAGGCCCTGGTGTGGGGTTTCACGGCGGGTCTGATCGACCGGATCCTCCACCACGCGGGCTGGGAACGACCCTGGGATCGTGCAAAGACGGTCCCGCTGGGTTGATCCTCCATGAGACGGTGTCCCGGTGAATGTGCTGGACATCGTGCTGCTGCTGGCCGCCGTGTGGTTCGCGATCGTGGGCTACCGCCAGGGATTCATCGTCGGCGTGATGTCGGTGGTCGGGTTCCTCGGCGGTGGTCTCGTCGCGGTCTACGTGCTGCCCGCGATCTGGAACGCGGTCACCGACAACGCTCAGCCCGGCACGGTGGCGGTCGTCGCCGCGGTGGTCCTGATCATCGTGTGCGCGTCGGTGGGCCAGGCCTTCACCACGCACCTCGGCAACAAGGTCCGTACGCACGTCAGCTGGTCTCCGGCGCGGGCGATCGACGCCATCGGCGGCGCCCTGGTGAACGTCCTGGCGATGCTGCTGGTCGCCTGGCTCATCGGCTCCGCGCTCGCCACCACGACCACGCTGCCCAGCCTCGGCCGTGAGGTCCGCTCCTCCCGGGTGCTGCTGGGGGTGGCGCAGGTCGTGCCGCGCGAGGCCAACAACTGGTTCGCCGACTTCAGTTCGGTGCTCGCGCAGAACGGACTGCCGCAGGTCTTCTCGCCGTTCGGCAACGAGCCGATCACCGCCGTCCCCGCCCCCGACCCGGCGCTCGCCGACAGCGCGGTCGTCGGCCGCGCGCGGCGCAGCATCGTCAAGGTCGTCGGCACCGCACCGAGCTGCGGCAAGGTGCTGGAGGGCACCGGCTTCGTCTTCGCGCCCCACCGGGTGATGACCAACGCCCACGTCGTCGGCGGCGTCGACAACCCGACCGTGCAGATCGGCGGCGAGGGCCGGGTGCACGACGGCAAGGTCGTGCTCTACGACTGGCAGCGCGACATCGCCGTCATCGACGTACCGTCCCTGGACGCGCCCGCGTTGTCCTTCAGCACCACCGACGCCGGGTCACGCGACGACGCCATCGTCGCCGGCTTCCCGGAGAACGGCGGCTTCGACGTGCGTGCCGCCCGGGTACGCGGCCGCATCCCCGCCTCGGGCCCGGACATCTACCACCGGGGCACCGTCGAGCGCGACGTCTACTCGCTGTACACGCTCGTCCGCCAGGGCAACTCCGGCGGACCGCTGCTCACCCCCGAGGGGCGGGTCTACGGTGTGGTGTTCGCCAAGTCCCTCGACGACGCGGACACCGGCTACGCCCTGACGGCGGACGAGGTCCAGCCGGACGTCCAGGCCGGGCGTACGGCGAACCGGCAGGTCGACACCCAGGGCTGTGCCCTGTAGGGCCTCCGGGGGAGCGGGCCGGTCGGCGAGGGGCCGGGCGGTCAGTCGCTGCGGGTATGCCTCAGCCGGGCGCCCACCCAGCGGGCGCGGCGCCTGAGGATGTGGGGAATGCCGAGGCGGGAGCCTCCGGACCGATGGTCCGGGGCCTGCGTCCCGGTGGTGACCCGCGCTCCGTTGGCGCGGCGGTCGCGTGACACGTCACGGTAGTCGTGCGTCCAGCCCATACCGAGCTGTCTGCCCGGGGTCCATGGTCGGTAACCGCCTGGCGCTCCATCAGTTGGCCTATGCGCCCGGCATTTGGCCGATCGTCATACTGGATTAACGGTCCGGTTCCGGGTCCTTGAGCCAGTTGACCAGCTCGGCCGAGAAAACCGCCGGATCCTCCTCGTGGGGGAAGTGCCCCAGCCCTTCGAAGAGCCGCCAGCGGTACGGCGCCTCCACGTACTCCCCGCTGCCCGCGGCGTGCCGGGACCGCATCGCCGGGTCGAGCGAGCCGTGCAGGTGCAGCGTGGGCACCCGCACCGGACGCTTCATGCGGCGGTTGAACTGGAAGCCGTCCACCCGGGCCAGCGAGCGCACCATCCAGCGGTACGGCTCGATCGAGCAGTGCGCCGTCGACGGGATGAGCATCGCCCGGCGGTAGGCGTCGACCGTCCCGTCCTCCGGCAGCCGGGGCCCCGACCAGTCCCGCAACAGCCGTCCCACCAGCGCCGCGTCGTCCGCGACCAGCTGCCGCTCCGGGACGAACGGGCGCTGGAACCCCCACACGTAGCCGCCGGCCGCGCTGTGCCGCAGGTCCGTCAGCATCGCCGAGCGCCAGCGCCGCGGGTGCGGCATGGAGCACACCGCGAGCCGCCGGACGAGCTTGGGCCGCATCGCGGCCGCCGTCCAGGCCAGGTAACCGCCGAGGTCGTGCCCGACCAGCGCGGCGTCCGGCTCGCCGAGCGAGCGGATCACGCCGGTGACGTCGAGCGCCAGGTTCGCGGGGTCGTAGCCGCGCGGTGTGCGGTCGCTGCCGCCCACCCCGCGCAGGTCCATCGCGACCGCGCGGAAACCCGCGTCGGCCAGCGCGGTCAGCTGGTGCCGCCAGGTCCACCAGAACTGCGGGAAACCGTGCAGCAGGAGCACCAGGGGGCCGTCGCCGAGCTCGGCGATGTGGAAGCGGGCACCGTTCGCGGCGACGTCCCGGTGGGTCCAGGGCCCGTCGATGCGCACCACCGGGGAACTATCAGCGACCGTCATGCCCCGAGCGTGTCACACCTTGGCCTCCACCGTGGCCTCCGTCGTGCCGGAGGGGGCGCTCCGGGGGTGCGGCTTGACGCCCTGCAGCACCGCCGCGGTCTCCTTCGCCGAGGCGATGCTGCGCTCCGGCTTCTTGATCTTCTTGAACTTCGAGCGCGCCATCAGGCCCAGCAGACCGGCCAGCACCAGGTACGCCGCGCCGACGATGAGGAACGACCAGGCGAGGCCGAGCCCCAGGTTGTGGATGCCGTACGCCGCCGCGAAGCTGAGCACCGGCAGCGAGAAGAGGGCCAGGATGCCGGCGGCGCCCACCGCGCCGCCGCCGATGCCGGCGCGCTTCACGTCCAGCCGCAGTTCGGCCTTGGCGAGGGCGATCTCCTCGTGGACCAGTTCGGACAGGTCCGCCGTCGCCGAGGCGAAGAGATGGCCGAGGCTGCGGCTTCCGTTCGGGCTCACGGTCACCCCCACGTTCACGGGCTCGTCCGCTGGGCTCATCGGGTCCTCCGTCGTCGTCATGGTGCGTCAGTCGTCATACGGGGCATTCGGGTTACCCCCTGATCATGCCCGACTCATCCTCGCCGGTGTCCCCGGAGCGCGCCACTTCCGCGAGCCTGCGGTGCTCGGCCGCCTTCGCCTCGTGGATCGCGGCCATGCGCAGGTGGAACTCGGGGTCCGCCCACTCGTAGACGTCCGGCACGCCGTCCCGGTCCTCGTCGCGCTCCTCGTGCTCACAGATGCGGCGGTACCTGTCGTTGCGGAGCTTGAGCAGCACCGCGGCGAGCACCGCCGAGGTGAACGAGCCGATCAGGACGGCCGCCTTGACCTCCTCGGTCAGCACCTGGTCGCCCTCGAAGGCCAGCTCGCCGATGAGCAGGGAGACCGTGAAGCCGATCCCGGCGAGCGTGGCGACGGCCAGGACGTCGGCCCACGCCAGGTCGGGGTTGAGCTCCGCGCGGGTGAAGCGCGCCGCCAGCCATGTGCCGCCGAACACCCCGACCGCCTTGCCGACGACCAGTCCCAGCACCACGCCCAGCGTCTCGGGGCGGCCGAACACCTCCGCGAGCGTGCCGCCGGCGATCGGCACCCCGGCGGAGAAGAGCGCGAAGAGCGGCACCGCGATCCCGGCCGAGAGCGGCCGTACGAGGTGCTCGATCCGCTCTCCGGGGGACTGCTCCTCGCCCTCGCGCCGGTGGCAGCGCAGCATCAGGCCCATCGCGACGCCCGCGATCGTGGCGTGCACCCCGCTGGCGTGCATCAGCGCCCAGTTGACGAGGGCGAGCGGCACGTACACGTACCAGCCGTGCACCTCGCAGCGCAGCAGCACCCGGAACAGCACGAGCCCGGCGAGGGCCAGGGCCAGCGCGACGAGGTTGATGCCCGAGGTGAAGAAGACCGCGATGATCAGGATTGCGAACAGGTCGTCCACGACCGCCAGCGTCAGCAGGAACGCGCGCAGTGCGGACGGCAGCGCGGTGCCGAGCACCGCCAGCACCGCCAGGGCGAACGCGATGTCGGTCGCCATCGGCACCGCCCAGCCCTGCAGGGAGCCGCCACCCGTGGCGTTGACCACCGCGTACACGACGGCGGGCACGGCCATGCCGCAGATCGCGGCGACGACGGGGAGCGCCGCCGCCGACGGACGGCGCAGCTCGCCCGCGACCAGTTCCCGCTTGAGTTCGATGCCGGCGACGAAGAAGAAGACCGTCAGCAGCCCGTCCGCGGCCCAGTGCCCCACCGACAGGTCCAGGTGCAGCGCCCCGGGCCCGAAGCTGAAGGCGACGGTGGACCGGTACGAGGCGCTCAGCGGGGTGTTCGCCCAGACCAGCGCGACGACGGCGGCCAGCAGCAGGATCACGCCGCCCACGGTCTCCGTCCGCAGCGCGTCGGCGACGTACTTCCGTTCGGGGAGGGACATCCGGCCCAGGAAGACCGAACGGCGGCGGTTGGTCGCGGTCACGGGGGGTGGACCTCCGGTCGGGCTCGGCATGGCTGATCACCTTGCCGACCAGACTTCCCGGCACGCCCCGATCCACTGTCGCGTTCCCTACGCGCCCGGCAGCTTATCGGGTCGGCGCCGGAGGCTCCGGCGTTCTTCACATTACGGACAATCGCCGGGCGTCGCAGGGCCCCCGCACCCCCGGGGAACGGGGAAGAGGCCCCCGCAGGGGCCTCTTCGGTGCGGTGACGGGGACCGGTCAGTCCTCGCTCGCGGCGCTCGGGAGTTTCGTCTGGATGAGGTCCATGACCGTGGAGTCCGTCAGGGTGGTGACGTCCCCCAGCTCCCGGTTCTCGGCGACGTCGCGCAGCAGACGCCGCATGATCTTGCCGGAGCGGGTCTTCGGCAGCTCTGCCACCGTCAGGATCCGCTTCGGCTTGGCGATCGGGCCGAGCGTCTTGGCGACGTGGTCGCGCAGCCCGGCGATCAGCTCGTCGCCGTCCTCGGCCGCGGCGGTGCCGCGCAGGATCACGAAGGCGACGATGGCCTGGCCGGTGGTGGCGTCGGCGGCGCCGACCACGGCCGCCTCGGCGACCTTCGGGTGCGAGACGAGGGCCGACTCGACCTCGGTGGTGGAGATGTTGTGGCCCGAGACGAGCATGACGTCGTCCACCCGGCCGAGGAGCCAGATGTCGCCGTCCTCGTCCTTCTTGGCGCCGTCGCCGGCGAAGTAGCGGCCCTCGAAGCGGGACCAGTAGGTGTCGAGGTAGCGCTGGTCGTCGCCCCAGATGGTGCGGAGCATCGACGGCCACGGCTCGGTGAGGACGAGGTAGCCGCCGGAGCCGTTGGGCACCTCGTTGGCCTCGTCGTCCACGACGGTGGCGGAGATGCCGGGCAGCGCACGCTGCGCGGAGCCGGGCTTGGTCTCCGTCACGCCGGGCAGCGGGGAGATCATCATGGCGCCGGTCTCGGTCTGCCACCAGGTGTCCACGATCGGGCAGCGGCCGCCGCCGATGTGCTCGCGGTACCAGATCCACGCCTCGGGGTTGATCGGCTCGCCGACGCTGCCCAGGACGCGCAGCGAGGACAGGTCGAACTTGGCGGGGATGTCGTCGCCCCACTTCATGAACGTGCGGATCGCCGTGGGGGCGGTGTAGAGGATCGTGACCCCGTACTTCTGGACGATCTCCCAGAAGCGGCCCTGGTGCGGGGTGTCCGGGGTGCCCTCGTACAGCACCTGGGTGGCGCCGTTGGCCAACGGGCCGTAGACGATGTAGGAGTGGCCGGTGACCCAGCCGACGTCGGCGGTGCACCAGTAGACGTCGGTCTCCGGCTTCAGGTCGAAGACCGCGTGGTGGGTGTAGGCGGCCTGCGTCAGGTAGCCGCCCGAGGTGTGCAGGATGCCCTTGGGCTTACCGGTGGTGCCGGAGGTGTAGAGGATGAAGAGCGGGTGCTCGGCCTCGAAGGCCTCCGGGGTGTGCTCCGCGGACTGCCGCTCGACGATCTCGTGCCACCACACGTCGCGGCCCTCGGTCCAGGCCACCTCCTGGCCGGTGCGGCGCACGACGAGCACCTTCCCCACGCCGGCGGAGCGGGCGACCGCGTCGTCCACGGCGGGCTTCAGCGCGGACGGCTTGCCGCGGCGGTAGCCGCCGTCGGCGGTGATGACCAGCTTGGCGTCGGCGTCGGCGATGCGGGCGGCGAGCGCGTCGGCCGAGAAGCCGCCGAAGACCACCGAGTGCGCGGCGCCGACGCGGGCGCAGGCCAGCATCGCCACGACGGTCTCGGGGATCATGGGCATGTAGATCGCGACCCGGTCGCCGGCCGTCACGCCCAGCTCGGTCAGGGCGTTCGCGGCGCGGCTCACCTCGTCCTTGAGCTCGGCGTAGGTGATGGCCCGGCCGTCACCGGGCTCGCCCTCGAAATGGAGCGCCACCCGGTCGCCGTTGCCGGCCTCGACGTGCCGGTCGACGCAGTTGTAGGCGACGTTCAGGGTGCCGTCGGCGAACCACTTCGCGAACGGCGGGTTGGACCAGTCCAGGGTCTCGGTCGGCTCCTTCGCCCAGGTCAGCCGGCGGGCCTGCGTGGCCCAGAAGCCCAGTCGGTCGTCACCGGCCTGCTGGTAGGCCTCCGCGGTCACATTGGCACCGGCCGCCAGCTCAGCGGGCGGAGCGAACCGGCGCTCCTCCTTCAAAAGGTTGGCCAGGCTCTCGTTGCTCACGCCGTGCTCCTTCGCAGGGTGTCCTTTTGTGTCCCAGGCCATAGCTCACCAGCCGGAGGGGCGGGATGACAAGGGTTCGCGTCAAAAATTGGTTTAGACCTGTCACGGTGGAGCACCCGCACACGGGTCCGGCCCGCCGGCAGGTGCGCGGCGGGCCGGGACGGGCGGGCCGCCCGGTGCGGGCGGCCCGCTCAGACGGTGTCGAGCACCTCCGGCCGTACGGCGGCGAACGTGCCGGTCCCGGCGTCGAGGACGTAGGCCTGGGCCTCGGCGACGTGGAAGTACATGCCGTGCAGCTGGAGCGATCCCTCGGCCACCCTGCGGGCGACGCAGGCATGCGCCATCAGGTGGTCCAGCTGCTGAACGACGTTGACGAGGCAGAGCCGCTCGAGGTCGTCGGCGACCGGGCGGTCGGCGAGGGTGACCTCGCCGCGTCCGGGCCGGCCGGTCCGCTCCATTCGGGCGAGGCTCGGGCGGCCGTGCCGGAGCCAGCGGGCCAGCGGGGTCTGCGCCCCCGGCTCGTGGCCCGCCCCGCCCAGCAGCGCCTGCATGGCCCCGCACCCGGAGTGCCCGCACACGGTGATGCTGCCGACCTCCAGCACTTCCACCGCGTACTCGATGGCGGCGCCCACCGAGTCGCAGGAGGCGTCGGCGCCGGGCGGCGGCATCAGGTTGCCCACGTTGCGCACGGTGAACAGGTCACCGGGCCCGCTCGAGGTGATCATGCTGGTGACCAGGCGGGAGTCGGCGCAGGTGAGGAAGAGCTGGGTGGGTCGCTGCCCCTCGCGGGCGAGCCGCGCCAGCTCGTCCCTGACCAGCGGCGCCGTATTGCGCTGGAAGGCGCTGAGCCCGCCCACCAGCTGTCCGGCGGCACCCGCCTCGGTATTCGGTTTGGTGCAGTGGTGGTTGCGCCACGGCGTCCAGGGGCGGCAGGCGTGCGCGCTCGACGGGACCGTGATCGGGGTGCCCGACCGGCCCGTGAGGGTCGCCCAGCCGCCACGCGCCCGGTGACCCTCGCACCAGTGCTGCAGCGACTCGTACGCCGCGTGGTCCATGAAGGAGCCGTCCAGGGTGATCACGGCGCTGGCGCCGTCCGGTACCTCCGCCAGCGCCCGGGTCAGCCGGGGCACCGCGAGGAAGGTCAACTGCCCGCGTACGTGCACCTGGTGGACGCCGGACTCCTCCGCCACCGTGATCCGGGTGTGCGTCAGCCGGCGCAGCGACAGGAAGACGGCCACGGCGATGCCGGTCAGGACCCCCTCCAGCACGCCGAGCAGCAGCACCGCGCCGAGCGTCGCCGCGTAGACCGGGAACTCCCGGTGGCGCTGCACGTGCTTGATGTGCGCGAAGCTCAGCATCTTCAGCCCGACCACCATGACCAGGGCGGCGAGGGCTGCGAGCGGGATGTGCTCCAGCAGCCCGGCCAGCAGCCCGGCGCACAGCAGCACCCACACCCCGTGCAGCGTCGTGGCCCGGCGCGTCCGCGCGCCCGCGGCCACGTTCGCCGAGCCGCGGATGGCGCCGCCGGCCACGGGCAGCCCGCCGAGCAGGCCCGAGACGACGTTGGACGCGCCCTGCCCGAGCAGCTCCCGGTTGAGGCGGGCCGGGACGGTGTCCCCGGGCGCCCCGCGCCCGGAGCGCAGCTTGTCGATCGCCACCGCCGACAGCAGCGACTCCATGCTCGCGACCAGGGTGACGGTCAGGACGGCGGCGGCGATGCCGAGCACCGGCCCGTGCGGCAGCCCGGGGAGGGCCACTGTGTGCCAGGCGGGCAGGTCGACCCGCGGCACCACGATGGGCACGCCGACGGCGGTCGCCGCCGCGATGGCGGCGAGCGGTGCGGGGACCGTGCGCAGCGCCTTGCCGGCCCGCCCGGGCAGGCGCGGCCAGCCGACCAGCACGGTCACCGTCACTGCCGCGATCAGCAGCGCACCTGGATGCGGGGACGACAACTGCTGCGGCAGGGCGGCCAGGTTGCTGAGCGCCGAGCTGTCCGGGCGTGCGCCGAGCACGACATGGAGCTGGGCGAGGGCGATGGCGGCGCCGATGCCCGCCAGCATGCCGTGCACGATCGCCGGGCTGACGGCGAGTGCCGCCCGGGCCACCCGCAGGGCGCCCAGGGCGAGTTGGGCGAGCCCGGCCAGCACCGTGATGGCGCACGTGGTGCGCCAGCCGTAGCGCTGGACGAGCTCGGCGGTGACCACCACCAGGCTGGTGGCGGCCCCGCTGACCTGGAGCGGCGCACCGCCCATCAGTCCGGCGACGATGCCGCCGACCGCGGCGGCGATCAGCCCCGACTGCAGGGGGGCGCCGGTCGCCAGGGCGATGCCCAGCGACAGCGGGACGGCGATCAGGAAGACGGTGATCGAGGCCGACAGATCGTGCCGCCAGGCGGCGGTCCCGTCGTCGGCGCGGGGCGGTGGCGGCGGCAGGTCCTGCGGCGGGGCCTGCGACTGCTGCATCTGTGGTTCTGGCGTGGGCTGCATGTTCCCGTCTCCTCCGGGGCGGCGCGGCTGCGTCCGGCTGGTGCGCGTACGCGGTCGTGGTCACGGCTGGTGCGGCGGGTGCTCTCGACCTCGAAAGTCACGGAATGTGATTGCTTGATTACTCTCAAGAGTCGGTAAATGGAGAGTAATGCAGACAAAGGGTCCGTGGATGAGGATTCGCCCGAACGGGCGAACGATTACCCGGTGAGGGTGAACCGTTCGCCCAGGACGAAGCCCGGATCGACCTGGGAGGCGAGGTCCGCGCCGGTCCGCGCGTTGCCCCAGCTCTCCGCGTTCTTGAGGTGGAAGTGGACCATCTGGCGGGTGTAGCGCTCCCAGTCCCGCCGCTCGTACGTGGCGTCCGCGGCGTCGTGCATCGACCGCAGCGCGGCGCGGTTGGACTCCTCCAGTGCCGCGAAGCGCGGCGGGCGGCCCTTCTCCATGGCGCGGACCCAGTCCGAGTGCCGGACGGTGACCAGCAGGTCGTCTCCCACCTGCGAGCGCAGGAAGTCCACGTCGTCCGGGCCCTGCACCTTGTTGCCGACGACGTGCAGGGCGACCCCGAAGTCCCGGGCGTACTCCTTGTACTGGCGGTAGACCGCCACGCCCTTCCGGGTGGGCTCGGCGACCAGGAAGGTCATGTCGAAGCGGGTGAACATGCCGGAGGCGAAGGAGTCGCTGCCGGCCGTCATGTCGACGACGACGTACTCGCCGCGGCCGTCGACCAGATGGTTGAGGAACAGCTCCACCGCCCCGACCTTCGAGTGGTAGCAGGCCACCCCCAGGTCGGACTCGGCGAAGGGGCCGGTGACCATCAGCTGCGCCTCGCCGCCGTCGAGGGCGACGGGCCGGGCGCAGGCGGCGTAGACCGGGTTGTCCTCGCCGATCCGCAGCAGGCGGGAGCCCTCGCCGGGCGGTGTGGTCTTGATCATCGTCTCCGCGGACGCGATCCGCGGGTTGGCGCCGCGCAGGTACTCCTTGATCTCCGGGAGGTGGGCGCCCATCGCCGGGAGGGCGGCGGCCTCCTCCTCGTCGAGGCCGAGCGCCGGCCCGAGGTGCTGGTTGATATCGGCGTCGACGGCGACGACGGGGACGCGGGCGGCGGCCAGGTGGCGGATGAAGAGGGAGGACAGCGTGGTCTTGCCGCTGCCGCCCTTTCCGACGAAAGCGATCTTCATGTTCGTTAAGCGTAGTGACGGGGCACGTGTGCTGCCGCTTCCGCCGCCGGAGTTCACCCGTCGGTGGAGATCCGGGTCCCGTCCGGCCCCTCCGTCCGGCACGGCGCGGGGGTGCGGGCCCGCGTGACGATGCCCACTCGCCCACCGGGGCGACGCCGGGGGTGCGTAGGGTCGTGGCTATGGGTACGACAGCTGATCCGCTCGCCGTCCTCGGTTCGCTCGCCGGTGTCGCCGAGTCGGTGGACTCCGTACGGAAGGCCGTGGACCAGGTCTACGGCCACCGGGTGATGCGCCGCCGCTCCGACGAGGTGTCCTCGGAGGCGGCGCTGCGCGGCGCCCGCGGTTCCGCGGCGCTCGCCGGTGCCGACTGGGCGCTGGAAGAGGTGCGCAGGCGCAGCGACTTCTCCTCCGACGACGAGTCGCGCGCGGTGGGCGCCGCGCTGCGGCTCACCGCCGAGTCCGGCCAGTTGCTCTCCGTCTGGCGGCAGTCGCCGCTGCAGGCGCTGGCAAGGCTGCACCTGGTGGCGGCCGGTGGCACCTCACCGGACGAGACGGTCGGCCGGCCGCGGCAGACCGGCGAGAAGGTCGAGGAGCCGCTCCTGGACGTCGCCGAGTTCCCGCTGCCCGAACCCGCGGAGGTCGTCGCGCGGCTCGACGGACTCGCCGACCTCCTGCTGTCCGGCAGCGAGGCGCCGGCGCTGGTCGTTGCCGCGGTCGTGCACGGCGAGCTGCTGTGCCTGCGGCCGTTCGGCTCGTACAACGGCATCGTGGCGCGGGCCGCGCAGCGCGTCGTCCTCGTCGGGAGCGGTCTGGACCCCAAGTCCATCTGCCCGGCCGAGGTCGGGCACGCCGAACTCGGTCGCGCGGAGTACCTGAAGGCGCTGCGGGGCTACGTCTCCGGCACGCCCGAGGGCATGGCGGCCTGGATCTCGCACTGCGGGAAGGCCGTGGGCCTGGGCGTACGGGAGAGCGTGGCGGTCTGCGAGGCCCTGCAGCGCGGCGCCGCGTAGGGAGCGCCGGGGCGCGGGCCACGAGGTCCACGCGCACGAGGTCACGCGCACAAGGTTGCGGCGGCACCGCGCGGGTGCCGCCGCTGGCATGACCGTCGGGTTACCAGGCGTGCACGATGTTTGCCCATCAGGTCGGGAGCTTTGCCCGTCACCTGGTGCGGCCGGCCCGGTCAGCGGGTCTGCGTCGCGTGGGTTCCCAGCTGTCATGCTCGGTCCGTGGGGCCTGATTCGACGGGGTTCCTCGCGGAAGTCCGTGGTCACGCGGGCCGTACAACCTTTCTACTGCACCTTCGGGAGAACTGGAACCCCTCGCCGCAGTTCTTTGCATACGGGGTCTGATCAGCAGGATCTCCCCGAAGGGCGCGCACAGGTGCGTATCAGGACAGTGCGGGCCTGCGCCGGCGGGCCGCGTACCAGACGAGTCCCGCCGTGGCGGCGGCCGCGCCGACCGCGGCCAGTGCGAG
Organism: Streptomyces sp. PA03-1a; assembly: GCF_033792805.1. Classification (NCBI taxonomy): domain Bacteria; kingdom Bacillati; phylum Actinomycetota; class Actinomycetes; order Kitasatosporales; family Streptomycetaceae; genus Streptomyces; species Streptomyces sp. PA03-1a. Next base: position 13,066 of record NZ_JARAVO010000068.1, on the reverse strand, counting down.
GACGGGCCCCGAGGGCATCGTCAACGCGGGCACGCGCTGGTGCAGCCGGACCGGACGGCTGAAGGTGAGCACCGGCCATTCGCGTGACGCCGCCTCCCGGCGCAGCCCGCGGTCGGGGTTGACCGCGTACGGGTGGCCGACCGATTCGAGCATCGGGACGTCGGTCACCGAGTCGCTGTAGGCGAAGGAGCGCTTGAGGTCGTAGCCCTCGACGGCGGCGAGCTCGGTGATGGCCCGCGCCTTGGCCGGCCCGTAGACGTAGTGCTCGATCCGGCCGGTGTAGCAGCCGTCCTTGACCGCCATCCGGGTGGCGATGACGTGGTCGGCGCCGAGCATTTCGCCGATGGGCTCCACGACCTCGGCGCCCGAGGCGCTGACGATGACGACGTCGCGGCCGGCCAGGTGGTGCTCCTCGATGAGGGAGGCGGCCTCGTCGTAGATGATCGGGTCGATCAGGTCGTGGAGGGTCTCGGCCACGATCTCCCGCACCTGCTGCACATTCCAGCCACGGCACATGTCGGAGAGGTACTTTCGCATCCCCTCCATCTGGTCGTGGTCGGCGCCGCCGAGCAGATACACGAACTGGGCGTACGCGGTCCGCAGCACGGCGCGGCGGTTGATGAGGCCGCCTTGGTAGAACGGCCTGCTGAACGCCAAGGTGCTCGACTTGGCGATCACCGTCTTGTCGAGATCGAAGAACGCGGCGGTGCGCGCCGGCAGGTGGTTTTCCACGAGGATGAGCATAGGGACCCACCATTCGGCGTAAGCTCCTGCGCGTGGGTTTGCCTGAGAAGGCCTTCGGGTACACCATGGAAGTCACGGATCGTTCGCGACCGTGCTAACCCGGTCTGGCTCCTCCCCCCCCGAGTCGGACCGTGGGGACGACCCCCGCTCTCCCCCCCGGCGGGGGTCGTCGCATGTCCGGGGGCATATTCAGGCCATGAGTCCGGACGCGCCCGGCATGTGATCGGCCCCCCGCGGCTTCCGCGGGGGGCCGGTCTTTTTCTTCGCTTGGCTACGTTGAGTGACGGATCACATTCGTTGTGCTGCTCAGGGGGAAGCCACTCGCGCGGGTGGTGGAGTTATCCACAACGGCCTGGTTATCCACGGATTCCCACCAAGATCATCAAGTTACGGCGACTCGCGAGACTCTGGCGGCAAATGCCGCGCCGGAGATGTGTGCGGTGCATGTGCCCGATACCGACGGGACGGGCCGGAGCGAGCGAGGGGGACGCCGAGGTGGCCGAATCATTCAACGGTGAAACAAAACGAGCGCGTGACGGGCGGGTGCCCGGGCGGGCATCCGCATGGCCGCGCGGAAAGGACGATCCGGGCGGCGGCCCGCTCATCGTCACCGAGGACGCGGCCCTGTTGGACGACCTGCTGCGCCTGTGCGCCGCGGCGGGTGCGGAACCGGAGGTCGCCTTCGGGGTCCCGCCGGCGCCGGGCAGCTGGGAGGGGGCGCCGCTGGTGCTGGTCGGCGCCGCGGGCACCCGCCGCGTACCCGGCACGGCACGCCGCCGCCGGGGCGTGCTCCTGGTCGGACGGGATCTGGACGATCCGGACGTGTGGCGCCGCGCCGTGGAGGTCGGCGCCGAGCACGTCGCCTTCCTGCCCGACGCCGAGACCTGGCTGGTCGACCGGATCGCCGACGTGGCGGAGGGCGCCGTCGACCCGGCCCTGACGATCGGCGTCGTGGGCGGCCGCGGCGGCGCGGGGGCCAGCACCCTGGCCTGCGCGATGGCCGTCACGGCCGCCCGCTCCGGGCGCCGCACGCTGCTCGTCGACGCCGATCCGCTCGGCGGCGGGCTGGACGTACTGCTCGGGGCCGAACGGGTGGGCGGGCTGCGCTGGCCCGACCTCGCCGAGTCGCGGGGCCGGGTCAACAGCGGGGCGCTGGAGGAGTCGCTGCCCCGCACGCACGCCCTGAGCGTCCTCAGCTGGGACCGTGGCGACACCGTCGTCATCCCGCCGCAGGCCATGCGGTCGGTGATGGGCGCCGCCCGGCGGCGCGGCGGGGTGGTCGTCGTCGACCTGCCGCGCCGCATGGACGAGGCGGTGGCCGAGGCGCTCGCCCAGATCGACGTCGGGCTGCTGGTCGTCCCCGCCGAGCTGCGCGCGGTCGCGGCCGCCGGCCGGGTCGCGTCCCGGATGGCCATGGTGCTGCGGGACCTGCGTGTGGTCGCCCGCGGCCCCTTCGGCTCGGGGCTCACCGACGAGGCGCTCGCCGAACTGGTCGGGCTCCCGCTCGCCGGTGAGCTGCCGACGGAGCCCGGCCTGCCCGCCGCCCTGGACGGCGGCGAGGCACCGGGCGGCAGCGGCCGGGGCCCACTGGCCGGGTTCTGCTCGGCCTTCCTCGCGGCGGCGCTGCCCGGCGGGAGCGTGGCCGCATGAGCGCCGACGTCATGACGCCCGCCCTGCTCGACGCCGTGCGGCTGCGGCTGGCCGCCTCCGGTGACGAGCCCACCCCGGCCGGCGTGGCCGCCGCGCTGCGGGCACAGGGCCGGCTGCTGGGCGACACCGAAGTGCTCGACGTGGTGGCCGCCCTGCGCTCGGAGATGGTCGGCGCCGGGCCCCTGGAGGGGCTGCTCGCCGAACCGGACGTCACCGATGTGCTGGTGAACGGGCCGGACGAGGTATGGGCCGACCGGGGCGCCGGACTGGAGCGCACCGAAGTGCGGTTCGCGGACGCGGCGGCCGTGCGCAGGCTCGCCCAGCGGCTCGCCTCCGCGGCCGGACGGCGGCTGGACGACGCCCGGCCCTGGGTCGACGCCCGGCTGCCGGACGGCACCCGGCTGCACGCGGTGCTGCCACCGGTGGTGGTCGGCGCCCCGTGCCTGTCCCTGCGGGTCGTCCGCACCCGGGCCTTCGCCCTGGACGAACTGGTGGCCGCGGGCAGCATGGACGGCGGCACGGCCGCCCTCCTGCGGGCGGTGCTGGACGCCCGCCTGTCGTACCTGGTCTCCGGCGGCACGGGCTCCGGCAAGACCACGCTGCTGAGCTGCCTGCTCGGCCTCGTCCCGCCGGGCGAGCGCATCGTCCTCGCCGAGGACTCCGCCGAGCTGCGGCCGCGCCATCCGCACGTCGTCCGGCTGGAGACCCGGCCCGCCAACCAGGAGGGCGCCGGGCTGGTCACCTTGCGGGACCTCGTACGGCAGGCGCTGCGCATGCGGCCGGACCGGCTGGTGGTCGGCGAGGTGCGCGGGCCCGAGGTCCTGGATCTGCTGGGCGCCCTCAACACCGGCCACGAGGGCGGCTGCGGGACGGTCCACGCCAATGCCGCGGGTGATGTGCCCGCCCGGCTGGAGGCGCTGGGCGCCGTGGCGGGCTTGGACCGGGCCGCGCTGCACAGCCAGTTGGCGGCCGCCCTGTCGGTGGTGGTGCATCTGGTGCGGGACCGCTCGGGGCAGCGCCGGGTCGCCGAGATCCACGTCCTGGAGCGCGGGCCGGACGGGATCGTCGGCACGGTGCCGGCCCTGTGCGGTGGTGAACGCGGCCCGGGATGGGGCCGGTTGGCCGCACTCTGCGCAAGGGGGCGGTCATGAGCGCCGCGGTGCTCCTCGCCACCCTGTGCGCGGGCACCGCCGCCTGGGTGGCGTGTGCGGGGGACGAAGTCCTGCGTAGGGCAAGGACGTTGCTCAGTGGCGCCTCTGGGGCCCGCGGGATGGCCGGCGGGCTCCTGGGGCCGGGCGGCCTCGAAACCCGCCTCAGCGGGCTGCTGGAGCCGTTCCGGGTGCGGTACGGCTGGCGCCTCGGCCGCGAAGTGCTGTTCCTGCCGGGCGGGTTGGTCGCGGGACTGGCCGCCGGGTCGGCGCTGCCGGTCCTGCTCGGGGCGGCCGCGGTGCCGTTCGCCGGGCGGTGGATGCGCGGGCGGGAGCGGCGCGCCACAGCGGAACGGCGGGCCCTGGCGGTGGGCGCGCTGTGCGCGGCGGTCGCCGGCGATCTGCGGGCAGGACTTGCACCGCCCGCCGCACTGGCCGGTGCGCTGGGCCGCGAAGGCTGGCCGGAGCACCCCGGACTGTCGGACGCGGCGCTGCCGTTGCTGGCGGCCGCCCGTTTCGGCGGTGACGTGCCCGCGGCGCTGCGGTCGGCCGCCCGGCTGGAGGGCGCCGAGGGGCTCTCCGGTGTCGCCGCCTGCTGGCAGGTGGCGGTGGACGGCGGCGCGGGGCTCGCCGACGGCCTGGACCGGATCGCGGCCGCCCTGCGTGCCGAACGCGACCAGCGGGAGGACCTGAGGGCCCAGCTGGCGGCACCCCGCTCCACCGTCGCGCTGCTGGCCCTGCTGCCCGTCTTCGGGCTGGTCCTGGGCGCCGGTCTGGGTGCCGATCCGGTGGGCATCCTGCTGCGCACACCCGCGGGGCTGGGCTGCCTGGCCGCCGGCGGGCTTCTGGAGTGGGCCGGGCTCGCCTGGACCGCGCGCATCGTCCGGACCGCGGAGGGCGGGTCATGAGCGGCGACGCCGTCCACAGGCTGGGGATCGTCGTGGCCGTCGCTGCCACCGCCCTGTGCGTCGCGGGCGCCCTCGCCGCCACCCGGAGGGAGCGCGCCGCGCGGCGCAGGCTGCGGTTGCTCCTGGGCACGGCACCGCCGGCCCGGCGCGGCCGCGGATGGCCGGGCACGGCCTCCGCCCGGGAGTGGGCGGCGGTCGCCGGGGTCGTCCTGGGTGCGTTCGCCCTGGTCGGCGGAGTCCCCGGCGCGGTGGCCGGGCTCGGCGCCGCGTACGCGCTGCGCCGACGGCAGCGGCGGCCCCGGCCCGCCGGGCCCGCGGACCAGGCCCGGGCCGCGCGGCAGCTGCCACTGGCGGCGGATCTGATGGCCGCCTGTGTCGCGGCCGGAGCCGGGCCCCGCGAGGCGGCCGAGGCCGTCGGGCCGTCGCTGGGAGGGCCGCTCGGCGAGGCGCTCACCCGCGCCGCCGCCGAGCTCCGCCTGGGTGGCGACCCCGTGCAGTGCTGGGGCCGGCTGGACCGGCTCGGCTGCCGGGAGCTCGCCCGGTGCATGGAGCGCGCCACCACGACGGGAGTGCCGCCGGTCGAGGAGATCGCGCGGCTCGCCGCCGGCTGCCGCGCCGAGCACGCCCGTTTCGGGGCGGCGCGGGCCCGCCGCGCCGGAGTGCTGATCACCGCCCCGCTGGGGCTGTGCTTCCTGCCGGCCTTCCTCCTCGTGGGGGTCGCGCCGGTGGTGATGGGACTGGCGGGGGCGATCCTCGCCGGCACGACGATCTGAAGGGGGATCCCATGCGAGTCATGCGTTGTCTGAGGAAGCTGAGCCGCCGGTGCCGCACCGGCGAGGGCGGGATGACCACGGCCGAGTACGCCGTGGGCACGCTGGCGGCCTGCGGTTTCGCGGCCGTGCTCTACAAGGTGGTCACCTCGGGCGCGGTCAGCTCCGCGCTCAGCGGGCTCATCAAGCGGGCCCTCGATGTGGCGTTCTGAGCGCCGCCGTGACGCCGGCTATGTCACGGCGGAGGCGGCGGTGGTCATCCCGTCGCTGGTGTTCCTCACGGCGCTGCTGCTGTGGGGGCTGGCCGCGGCGGCCGCGCAGATCCGCTGCGTCGACGCCGCACGGGCCGGAGCCCGTGCGGCGGCCCGCGAGGAGCCGGACGGCGCGGTGCTGCGGACGGCCCGCACGGCGGCTCCCGCCGGGGCCGCCGTCTCGGTCCGCCGGGGCGGAGACCTGGTCCGGGTCACGGTCGAGGCCCGCTCCCTGTCCCTCACCCTCCACGGTGAGGCGGTCGCCGCCGTGGAGGGAACGGGGGAGGGGCCGTGAGCCGCCGGCGAGCGAGCGACCGGGGCTCCGCGACGGTCTGGACGGCCCTCCTGGGAGCGCTGCTGGCGCTGGCCGCCTGCGCCGTGCTGGCCTTCGGCGCCGCCGTCGCGGCACGGCACCGCGCGGGGGCCGCCGCGGACCTCGCGGCGCTCGCCGCCGCGGACCACGCCCTGCGCGGAGGCGCGGAAGCCTGCGCCGTGGCCGGACGGGTGGCGGCCGCCCAGCACGCCCGGCTGGTCCGCTGTGCCGTCAGCGGTGAGATCGCCGACGTCACGGCCGCGGTCGGGCCCGCCCGGGTCCGCTCCCGGGCCGGGCCTCAGGACTCCGGATCCGGGGCGGGCGCCGGTACGGCGGGGACGGGCTCCGACGGGCCCTCCGTCGCGAGGAGCACGTCGAGCAGGCGTACCGCGGCCTGCTTGTCCAGCGGGTCGTTGCCGTTGCCGCACTTGGGCGACTGCACGCAGGAGGGGCAGCCGAACTCGCACTCGCAGGAGGCGATCGCCTCGCGGGTGGCGGTGAGCCAGCTGCGGGCGGTGCGGAAGGCCCGCTCCGCGAAGCCGGCGCCACCGGGATGGCCGTCGTACACGAAGACGGTCGGCAGTCCGGTGTCCTGGTGGAGCGGCACGGAGACCCCGCCGATGTCCCAGCGGTCGCAGGTGGCGAAGAGCGGGAGGAGGCCGATGGAGGCGTGCTCGGCGGCGTGGAGGGCGCCGGGCAGCTCCTCGGGGTGGATATCCGCCGCGTCGAGCTGATCGTCGGTGACCGTCCACCACACGGCACGGGTGCGCAGGGTGCGGGGCGGCAGGTCCAGCTTGGTCTCGCCCAGCACCTCGTTGGTGATCAGCCGTCGACGGAGGAAGGAGACGACCTGATGGGTGACCTCGACGGAGCCGAAGTGGAGGCGGGCCTCGCCCCACTCCTCCACCAGGTCCTCGTCGAGGACGGAGATCGCCGTGGTGTCGCGGGCCATCGTCGAGTACGGCGGGTCGGCCCGCTCCACCAGCGCGACGGAGTCCTCCAGGTCCAGGTGCCGGACGAGATAGGTGCGGCCCTGGTGCAGGTGGACCGCGCCCTCGTGGACGGTGGTGTGCGCGGCGCCCGCGTCGACGGTGCCGAGCAGGCGCCCGGTCCCCGCCTCGACGACCTGGACGGGCTTGCCGCCCTCGCCGCGGATGTCGGTGAGGTCGGCGGCCCGCTCCCGCCGCGTCCAGTACCAGCCGCCGGTGCGGCGCCGCAGCAGTCCGCGGCGCTCCAGCTGGGGCAGCAGCGCGGCGGTCTCGGGCCCGAAGAGCTCCAGGTCCTCCTCGCCCAGCGGCAGCTCTGCCGCGGCGGCGCACAGGTGCGGGGCGAGGACGTAGGGGTTGTCCGGGTCCAGCACGGTCGACTCGACCGGGCGGCGGAAGAGCGCGTCCGGGTGGTGCACGAGGTAGGTGTCCAGCGGGTCGTCGCGGGCGATCAGCACCGCCAGCGCCCCCTGACCCGAGCGTCCCGCACGACCTGCCTGCTGCCACAGGGAGGCCCTCGTGCCCGGGTACCCGGCCAGGAGCACGGCGTCGAGCCCGGAGACGTCCACACCCAGCTCCAGGGCCGTCGTGGAGGCCAGTCCGAGGAGCCGCCCGGTGTGCAGGTCCCGCTCGATGGCCCGGCGCTCCTGGGGCAGGTAACCGCCCCGGTAGGCGGCGACCCGGCGGGTCAGCCGGCGGTCGATCTCGGCGAGGCGTTCCTGGGCGATGACGGCGATCAGCTCGGCGGCCCGCCGGGAGCGCACGAAGGCGACCGTGCGGGTGCCGTCGAGCACCAGGTCCGTCAGCAGGTCGGCGGCCTCGGCGGTGGCCGTGCGGCGCACCGGGGCGCCGTGCTCCCCGCTGAGCTCGGTGAGCGGGGGCTCCCACAGGGCGAAGGCGACCTCGCCGCGCGGTGAGGCGTCCTCGGTGACCTCGGCGACGGGCACGCCCGTCAGCCGGGTGGCCGTGGCGCCGGGGTCGGCGGCGGTCGCGGAGGCGAGGAGGAAGACGGGATCCGCCCCGTAGCGGGCGCAGACACGCCGCAGCCTGCGTATGACCTGGGCGACGTGCGAGCCGAAGACGCCCCGGTAGGTGTGGCACTCGTCGATCACGACGTAGCGCAGCTGCCGGAGGAAGGAGGACCACCGGGAATGGCCCGGGAGGACACCCAGATGGAGCATGTCGGGGTTGGTGAGCACGTAGGTCGCGTACTGGCGGACCCACTCGCGCTCCTCGAACGGCGTGTCCCCGTCGTAGACCGCCGCGCGCACCGCCTTGCCCAGCGGGGCGGCGAGTTCGGCCACGGCACGCCGCTGGTCGGCCGCCAGGGCCTTGGTGGGCGCCAGGTAGAGCGCGGTGGCGCCCCGGCCGTTCGGCGCCTCGGAGCCCTCCACGAGGGCGCTGAGGACCGGCACGAGGTACGCCAGGGACTTGCCGGAGGCCGTCCCCGTGGCGACCACCGCGGAGGTGCCGGCGAGGGCGTGGGCGGCCACCTGTGCCTGGTGCTCCCACGGCCGCTCGATGCCGGACGCGCGGACCGCGTCGATCACCTCCGGGCGGATCTGATCAGGCCAATCGGCATGGCGACCCGCCCGTGGGGGCAAGTGCTCCGTATGGGTGATGCGCGCGGCCCTGCCCGCCCCCGTGGCAAGCCGCTCCAGGAGGGCGACGGGGGAGGTGCGGCCGTGCGCCGACTGCGGAAGATGATCCTGAGCCATCGGCACTCAGTGTGTCACTGGCATGACGGACAATCGCCGTAAGGCGTCGTGCATGCCCGCTGGTAAGTGATTGAATGCCATCGCGGCTGCCGATCCATGGGGGGCGACCGCTCGATGCAAGGTGCTGGAGGATCCGTGGACCTGTCCCTGTCGACTCGAACCGTCGGCGACCGTACGGTCGTCGAGGTCGGCGGCGAGATTGATGTGTACACCGCACCCAAGCTGCGCGAGCAGCTGGTGGAACTCGTGAACGACGGTAGCTACCACCTGGTCGTGGACATGGAAGGCGTGGACTTCCTGGACTCGACGGGGCTGGGCGTGCTGGTCGGCGGGCTCAAGCGGGTTCGCGCGCATGAAGGCTCGCTGCGCCTGGTGTGCAACCAGGAGCGCATTCTCAAGATTTTCCGTATCACCGGCCTGACCAAGGTGTTCCCCATCCACACCTCGGTCGACGAGGCCGTCGCGGCGACCGACTGACGTTCGGCGCCGGACCGAGGGGCTCCGGGCGACGCCGACGCCCGGGCCCCTGTGTTGCCCGCCCACAGGCACGAGGGGGAGGCCATGCCCACCGTAGAACTGCTCTTCAGTGCACTGCCGGAGCACGTCCGCACCGCACGACTGGTGGCGGCTGCGGTAGCCCGCAGGGCAGGGGTGGACGAGGCTGTCCTCGACGAGGTCCGGCTCGCCGTCGGTGAGGCGTGCAGCCGGGCCGTCGGGCTGTACCGCAGCAGTGGTGCGGACCGTCCGGTGCGGGTGGTGCTGACCGAGGAGGAGAAGAAGTTCTCCATCGAGGTCGGCGAGAAGTCCCCCGAGGCGGACGAACGCCCCGCCGACGCCGCCAGTGTGCCCTCGGCGCGTGGTGACAGCCCCGCCGAGCACTCCGAGCCGCTTCCCGACGGCTCGCCCTCCTCGTCCGACTCCTCCGAGGCGGAGGACGAGGGCCAGATGGGTCTGGCCGTCATCAGCGGCCTCGTCGACGACGTCGAGGTCTTCTCGGGAGAGTACGGCGATGTCATCCGGATGAGCTGGCCGCTGAACCCGGCCGCGCTCTCCTAGCCGCCCAGCCCCCCTTCACGCACTCCTGCCGAGCTGCCTGCGCGCTTCTGCCGCAGGTCAGCTCGGCGTGCGCGGATTCACCCGGTGGTTGATCCACTTACACGGTGACTGTTCACCTTTTCCGGTGATATCTGCGGGCGATCTCCTTTGCTATATCCCCGGCGGCGGCGAATTTCGTTTCCTGCGCCCTGTTTTGATCTAGTTCGGCTCCCTACAATCCGTCCATCTTTGCTCAGCTCACAAGCCTGAGCGTCGTGGCTGCTATGTCGCCGGAGCCGCGCGCCCACGTGCCAAACGTCAAGGAGGACGAATGGCGGGGCCACTTACCCCTCACCTGCAGGACATCGCCCAACCGCTTGCCGCATCACCCGTACTGACCGACGGCAACCGCAATCTCGTGCTCGTCATCGTGGTGGTGGCACTGGCCGCCCTGGTGCTCGCCGTGGTGCTGGTACGTCAAGTGCTCAGTGCCGACGAGGGCACCGACAGCATGAAGAAGATCGCGGCTGCCGTGCAGGAAGGTGCAAACGCCTACCTCGCACGGCAGTTCCGCACTCTGGGAGTCTTCGCGGTCGTCGCGTTCTTCCTGCTCATGCTGCTGCCCGCGGACACCACGTCGCAGCGCATCGGCCGAAGCGTGTTCTTCCTGGTGGGCGCCGGCTTCTCGGCGGTCACCGGCTACATCGGCATGTGGCTGGCGGTGCGCAGCAACGTCCGCGTGGCCGCAGCCGCACGAGCCGCGACCCCGGCGCCGGGTGAACCCCCGGCGGACCTGACGACCGTCTCGCACCGCGCGATGAAGATCGCCTTCCGCACCGGCGGCGTGGTCGGCATGTTCACCGTGGGCCTGGGGCTGCTGGGCGCCTCCGTCGTCGTGCTGGTCTACAAGGCCGACGCGCCCAAGGTGCTGGAGGGCTTCGGCTTCGGCGCCGCGCTGCTGGCCATGTTCATGCGTGTCGGCGGCGGCATCTTCACCAAGGCCGCGGACGTCGGTGCCGACCTGGTCGGCAAGGTCGAGAAGGGCATCCCGGAGGACGACCCGCGCAACGCCGCCACCATCGCGGACAACGTCGGCGACAACGTCGGCGACTGCGCCGGCATGGCGGCCGACCTGTTCGAGTCGTACGCCGTCACCCTGGTGGCCGCGCTCATCCTCGGCAAGGTCGCCTTCGGCGACTCCGGCCTGGCCTTCCCGCTGCTGATCCCTGCGATCGGCGTGCTCACCGCCATGGTCGGCATCTTCGCGGTGGCCCCCCGCCGCAAGGACCGCAGCGGCATGACCGCCATCAACCGCGGCTTCTTCATCTCCGCGGTGATCTCGCTGGCGATGGTGGCCGTCGCGGCGTTCGCGTACCTGCCCTCGACGTACGCGGAGCTGGCCAACGTGCCCGGCGACATCGCCTCACACGGCGGTGACCCGCGCATCCTCGCGCTGGTCGCGGTCGCCATCGGCATCGTGCTGGCGGCGCTCATCCAGCAGCTCACCGGGTACTTCACCGAGACCAGCCGGCGCCCGGTGCGGGACATCGGCAAGACGTCGCTGACCGGGCCCGCCACCGTCGTCCTCTCCGGCATCTCCGTCGGCCTGGAGTCCGCGGTGTACTCGGCCGTCCTCATCGGCCTCTCGGTGTACGGCGCCTTCCTGCTCGGCGGTGCCTCGATCTGGCTCGCCCTGTTCGCCGTGGCGCTGGCCGGCACCGGTCTGCTCACCACCGTCGGCGTGATCGTGGCCATGGACACCTTCGGCCCGGTCTCCGACAACGCCCAGGGCATCGCCGAGATGTCCGGCGACGTCCACGGCGAGGGCGCCCAGGTGCTCACCGACCTCGACGCGGTCGGCAACACCACCAAGGCGATCACCAAGGGCATCGCCATCGCGACCGCCGTGCTCGCGGCGACCGCGCTGTTCGGGTCCTTCAAGGAGGCCGTCGACACCGCGGTGCGGGAGGCGAACATCTCCGCCGCCGACCTCAGGTGGCTGGACCTGGACATCTCCCAGCCGAACAACCTGTTCGGCCTGCTGCTCGGCGCGGCCGTCGTCTTCCTCTTCTCCGGACTGGCCATCAACGCCGTCTCCCGGTCGGCGGGTGCGGTGGTCTTCGAGGTGCGCCGGCAGTTCCGCGAGCACCCCGGGATCATGGACTACACCGAGAAGCCCGAGTACGGGCGCGTCGTGGACATCTGCACCAAGGACGCGCTGCGCGAGCTGGCCACCCCCGGTCTGCTCGCCGTGCTCGCCCCCATCGCCGTCGGCTTCTCCCTCGGCATCGGAGCGCTGGGCTCCTACCTCGCCGGAGCCATCGGCGCGGGCACGCTCATGGCGGTCTTCCTCGCCAACTCCGGTGGTGCCTGGGACAACGCCAAGAAGCTCGTCGAGGACGGTCATTACGGCGGCAAGGGCAGCGAGGCCCACGCCGCGACCGTCATCGGCGACACCGTGGGCGACCCGTTCAAGGACACCGCGGGCCCGGCCATCAACCCGCTGCTGAAGGTCATGAACCTGGTGGCGCTGCTGGTCGCCCCTGCGGTGGTCCAGTTCTCCTACGGCGACGAGGCCAACCTCGGCGTGCGGATCGGCGTCGCCGCGGTGTCCCTGGTGGTCATCGTGGGTGCCGTCTACATCTCCAAGCGTCGCGGCATCGCGGTCGGGGACGACGAGGGCGCCGACGCCGGCCACGACGACACCGAGACCACGAAGCGATCAGCCGACCCGAACGCGACGGCCACGGTCTGACGTAGTGAGAGCTCATCTCGGTACGGCGGCGGGCGTCATCCTCCGGGGTGGCGCCCGCCGCCTGCGGGCACGTCAGATGCATCACCCTCTTCTTGGTTCATAAGGGGCAATAGTGGGCGCATCGAGTGGAAGCGATGTGGCCCGCGGACAGGAGCCGTGTAGGTTCCGGGGCCGTGAACACCAAACTCGCGGCTGCGCTGTCCGTCACGGCTGTGATCCTCGCGACGGGGTCGCTGTCGGGATGCGGCGACGGCGGTAACGAAAAGCTCGACGCCTGGGCGAAGACGGTCTGTGACCAGGCGTCCGCCCAGGTCAAGAAGATCAACGACGCGAACACCCACATCAGCAACACCCCGAGCAACGCCAAGCCGCAGGACGTCCGGAGTGCCGACTCCACGGCGTTCGGGCAGATCTCGGAGGCCTACAAGGCGCTCGCCGGGATCGTCGGCAAGGCCGGCGACCCGCCGGTCGACGACGGCACCAAGCTCAAGCAGGACGCGGTCAACGACCTCAACTCGCTGTCCACCGCCTACGCGAACCTGCGCAAGCAGGTCGACGCGCTGCCCGTCTCCGACCAGGCGAAGTTCGCCGACGGGCTGAAGGGCGTCTCCGACAACCTGGCCAAGGTCAGCAAGAGCGGCGAGCAGGCGCTCGACACGCTGCGCCAGGGCGAGGTGGGCCGGGCCATGGCGAAGCAGCCCGGCTGCCAGGACTCCGGCGCGAAGCCCTCGAAGTCCTGACCGTCCGAGGGCGGGTGGGGCCCTGTCCCTTATAAACAACTCCCAACC
>NZ_JARAVO010000067.1:0-39120 GCF_033792805.1 Streptomyces sp. PA03-1a | reverse complement strand
TATCTGGCGTTGACTTTTGGCACGCTGTTGAGTTCTCAAGGAACGGAAGCTTCCTTCGAGACCGTTTCACCGGCCCCTCCGGGCTTTCCCTTCGTTGTCACCAGCTTATCAGACTCTTTCGGGCCCGATTCCCGCCGGCGGGGATTTCCTGCTTTTGCGTTTCTGCCTTTCGGCTTTCGCGCTCCCCGACTTTAGCAGATGCTTTCCGTCGGATTTACCGTTCCGCTGTGAGCACGCACGTCTCCGTGGCGTTCTCGTCGCGGGGGTTGTGACAACGTACTGGAGCGGGGCACCCCGATGCAAATCGGGGTGCCCCGCTCCTGGTGGTGCGTCAGACCTCCACGACCACAGGGAGGATCATCGGGCGGCGACGGTAGTTGTCGGAGACCCACTTGCCGATGGCTCGGCGGATGAGCTGCTGCAACTGACGGACCTCTGCGACGCCGTCGGAGGCGGCGCGGGCGAGGGACTCCTCGACCTTGGGGAGTACGTCGTTGAACGCCGCGTCGTCGATCCCGGAACCGCGGGCCTGGACGAACGGACCGCCCACGACCTTGCCGGTGGTGCTGTCGACGACGATGAACACCGAGACGATGCCCTCCTCGCCGAGGATGCGGCGGTCCTTCAGGGAGGCCTCGGTGATGTCACCGACCGAGAGGCCGTCCACGTACACGTAGCCCGCCTGGACCTTGCCGGTGACCCTGGCGACGCCGTCGACGAGGTCGACGACCACGCCGTCCTCGGCGAGGACGCAGCGCTGCTTCGGGATGCCGGTGGCCTGGCCGAGTTCGGCGTTGGCCCGCAGGTGCCGCCATTCGCCGTGGACCGGCATGAGGTTGCGCGGCTTGCAGATGTTGTAGAAGTACACCAGTTCGCCGGCGGAGGCGTGGCCGGAGACGTGCACCTTGGCGTTGCCCTTGTGCACGACGTTGGCGCCCCAGCGGGTGAGGCCGTTGATCACCCGGTAGACCGCGTTCTCGTTGCCGGGGATGAGCGAGGAGGCCAGGACCACCGTGTCGCCCTCGACGATGCGGATCTGGTGGTCGCGGTTGGCCATCCGGGACAGGGCGGCCATGGGTTCGCCCTGGGAGCCGGTGCACACCAGGACGATCTTCTCGTCGGGGAGGTCGTCGAGCGTCTTGACGTCCACGATGAGACCCGGTGGGACCCGCAGGTAGCCCAGGTCACGGGCGATGCCCATGTTGCGGACCATGGAGCGACCGATGAAGGCGACCTTGCGGCCGCGCTCGTGGGCCGCGTCCAGGACCTGCTGGATGCGGTGGACGTGGCTGGCGAAGCTGGCCACGATGATCCGCTTCTCGGCCTTGGCGAAGACCTGGCGCAGCACCGGCAGGATGTCCCGCTCGTGCGGGATGAAGCCGGGCACCTCCGCGTTGGTGGAGTCGGAGAGCAGCAGGTCGATGCCCTCCTCCGACAGGCGCGCGAAGGCGTGCAGGTCGGTGAGGCGGCCGTCGAGCGGCAGCTGGTCCATCTTGAAGTCGCCGGTGTGCACGACCATGCCGGCCGGGGTGCGGATGGCGACCGCGAGGGCGTCGGGGATGGAGTGGTTGACCGCCACGAACTCGCAGTCGAACGGCCCGATGCGCTCGCGCTGCCCCTCGGCGACCTCGAGGGTGTAGGGACGGATGCGGTGCTCGGCGAGCTTGGCCTCGATGAGGGCCAGGGTCAGCTTCGAACCGATCAGCGGGATGTCGTCCTTCTCCCGCAGGAGGAAGGGGACGGCGCCGATGTGGTCCTCGTGACCGTGGGTGAGGACGATGCCGACGACGTCGTCCAGGCGGTCACGGATGGACGTGAAGTCCGGCAGGATCAGGTCGACTCCGGGCTGCTCCTCCTCCGGGAAGAGCACCCCGCAGTCGACGATCAGCAACCGGCCTCCGTATTCGAAGACCGTCATGTTGCGGCCGATCTCGCCGAGACCGCCTAGCGGGGTGATGCGCAAACCCCCTTCGGGCAGCGCGGGGGGCGGGCCGAGCTCAGGGTGCGGATGGCTCAAAGTATCTCCTCACCACGCACGCCACAGGCCCCGGGCGGACACCCGGGGACACCGTGCGCGCATGACAGCGTGCTTTCTGTTGCGTTGTCCTCATGGAGCGATCATTCAGTTCTTAAGTCTTTGGTTACAGCTGTACCCCGCCGGCGGCGAGATCCTGCTTCAACTGTGCCGTCGCGGCCTCGCCGAGCTCCACGAGCGGGAGCCGGAGCGGGCCGCCGGGCAGCCCCTGCAGGGCCAGGGCGGCCTTGGTGGTGATGACGCCCTGGGTGCGGAAGACGCCGGTGAAGACCGGGAGCAGCTTCTGGTGGATCTCGGCCGCCTTGTGGACGTCACCCGAGAGGTACGCCTCGAGGAGGGCCCGCAGCTCAGGGCTGACCAGATGTCCCACGACGGAGACGAAGCCGGCGGCGCCGACGGAGAGCAGCGGCAGGTTGAGCATGTCGTCGCCGGAGTACCAGGCGAGGCCGCTGCGGCTGATGGCCCAGCTCGCGGCGCCGAGGTCGCCCTTGGCGTCCTTGTTGGCGACGATCCGGGGGTGCTCGGCGAGCCGGACCAGGGTCTCGGTCTCGATCGGGACGCCGCTGCGGCCGGGGATGTCGTAGAGCATCACCGGAAGGCCGGTGGCGTCCGCGACGGCGGTGAAGTGCCGGTACAGGCCCTCCTGCGGGGGCTTGTTGTAGTACGGCGTCACCGTGAGCAGGCCGTGGGCGCCGGCGCGCTCCGCCTGGCGGGCCAGCTCGACGGTGTGGTGGGTGTCGTTGGTGCCGACGCCGGCGACGACGAACGCGCGGTCGCCCACCGCCTCGAGTACGGCCCGGACGAGCTGCTCTTTCTCCACGTCGCTGGTGGTCGGCGACTCACCGGTGGTGCCGTTGACGACCAGGCCGTCGTTGCCTGCCTCGACGAGGTGGGCGGCGAGCTGCTGCGCGCCGTCGAGGTCGAGGGCGCCGTCCGCGGTGAACGGCGTGACCATTGCGGTCAGGACCCGCCCGAAGGGGGTCTGCGGGGTGGAGGTCGGAGCCATGAGTCCAACGCTACTCGGTGCCGGTGCCGGGACACCCCCTCGGGACCTGCGATGAGGACTCCGGCGCTGCCTGCTCGGGGGTTCAAGCAGCACCGGAATCCGTTTCTGAAGACTAGACGAACAGCACGAAACCCGGCAATCGGAAGATTCCGGATGAGTGGTGACCTGCTACGGAGCGACCCGGCCGTTGGCGTTGAAGGCGGCGTGGGTGAGCGGCATGAGCTTCGTCCATTCGGCTTCCATCCGCTCCCCGACCATCTCGATCTCCCGCTGCGGGAAGGACGGGACCGTGGCGAGCTCGTGCTGGGTGCGCAGGCCGAGGAAGTGCATCAGCGAGCGGGCGTTGCAGGTGGCGTACATCGACGAGAACAGGCCGACGGGCAGGGTGGCGCGGGCGACCTCGCGGGCGACGCCGGCCGCCAGCATCTTCTGGTAGGCCTCGTAGGAATGCCGGTAGGAGGCCTCCATGGCGTCCACGACGGCCTGGTGCTGCTCCGGGGACCCGTGCACGAACTCGTACTTCCCGGGGCGGCCCTGCTGCACCAGCTTGCGCTCCGTGGACGGCACGTAGAAGACCGGCTGCAGCTCGCGGTACCGGCCGGACTCCTCGTTGTACGACCATCCGACGCGGTGGCGCATGAACTCGCGGAAGACGAAGATCGGGGCGCTGATGAAGAAGGTCATGGAGTTGTGCTCGAAGGGGCTGCCGTGGCGGTCCCGCATGAGGTAGTTGATCAGGCCCTTGGAGCGCTCGGGGTCCTTCGTCAGCTCCGCCAGGGACTGCTCGCCGGCCGTGGAGACCCGGGCGGCCCACAGCACGTCGGAGTCGGCGGCGCTGTGCTTGACGAGCTCGACGGTCACGTCGTCGCGGAACTGCACGGAATCGTCGGCGGGGATGTCGGTCACCGGGCGTCCTTCCTCATGGAGCTTGGGGCGGCGCCCAGCCTATGCGCCCGCTCCGACATCGCCCGACACCCGTCGACACCGGCCCCACCCCCCGCAAAGCGGAGCAAGGCAGACGACCGGCGGACCACTGCTGGCCGGTCCCGGCGGGGCCCGCTAGCCTCACCGATGTGTCTCTGCCCTTCCTCGCCGCCGACAGCGGCCACGACGAGTACGCCGCGGACGCCGCCCTTCCGCACCGGGTCCAGGACGGGTGGATCCGTCCCTACCGCCCGGGGCCCTGGCGGGTCGCCGCGGCGGCGATGCTGCTGGTGCTCGCCTCGTACCTGCTCATCGCGGGAGTGATCATGGGGCTCGCGGGCAACGGGCCCGGGGTCGCCGCTACGGTCGTCGCCGCCGTGCTGGCCATCGTCTGCGCGCTGCGTCTGCTGCGCGTGGGGTTCTGGGTGAGCACGCGCGGGCTGCGGCAGGTGGGGCTCTTCTACACCACGACGCTGCCCTGGAACCGCGTCGGGGCCGTCCGTACGGCCCAGCAGCCGGTGAAGTGGCTGGGGCTGCCCCGGACCGTCCAGGGCCAGGCCCTGGTCGTCACGCGGGCGGACGGCCAGCGGTTGCGACCGCTGCTCACCGACCACAACGCGGACTTCCTCGGCCGTACGGAGGCCTTCGACCAGGCGGCCGACGCCATAGAGGGCTGGGCCTCCGAGCTGAGCCGCTGAGGGCTCAGCGGGGAACCACGCCACGCCCCGGTCCGGGAGGCACACGGTGGCGGGAGACGGCGTAGAGGCGACAGCCGGGCGTCATCGGGGGTTTGCCTGCGGCTGTTAGCGTCCGGCCGACCCGGCCCGCCGAGGACCTGGAGCGACTCTTGCTCGCACCGCCGCATCCCGACACGCTCCTCACCCATCCCGCGCCGCTGCCCGCGCTGGAACCGCTGCGGGGCCGCACCGTCGTCGTGAAGTTCGGCGGGCACGCCATGACCGACGGGACGTTGCTGCGCACCTTCGCCGAGGACGTGGTGCGGCTGCGGCGGACCGGGGTGCGGGCCGTGGTGGTGCACGGGGGCGGTCCGCAGATCAGCGCGCAGCTGGACCGGCTCGGCGTACCCGCGCACTTCCTGGGCGGTCAGCGCGTCACCACGCCGGAGACGCTGGACGTCGTGCGGATGGTGCTCGCCGGCAAGGTGCAGCGGGAGCTGGTGCGGCTGTTCAACGAGCACGGCCCGTACGCCGTCGGGCTCACCGGCGAGGACGCGCACACGCTCACCGCGGTGCGCCGGTACGCCGAGGTCGGCGGGGAGCTGATGGACATCGGCCTGGTCGGGGACGTCACGGAGGTCAACACGGCCGCCGTGGACATGCTGCTGGACCACGGGCACATCCCGGTGGTCTCGCCGCTCGGCCGCGGCACGGACGGCGAGGTCTACAACGTCAACGCGGACGCGGCCGCCGGCGCGCTCGCCGCCGCGCTGGGCGCGGAGGCCCTGGTGGTGCTGACGGACGTGCCCGGGCTGTACGCGGACTGGCCGTGCCGGGAGCGGGTGCTGGACCGGCTGACCGCCACCGAACTGGAACGGATGCTGCCGTCCCTGGGGGGCGGCATGGTGCCGAAGATGGAGAGCTGCCTGCGCGCGGTCCGCGCCGGTGTCGGTACCGCACGGGTACTGGACGGGCGCGCCCCGCACGCCCTGCTGCGCGCGCTGACCGGCGCCCCCGGCGAGGCCGGGACGACCGTCCTGCCGGGCTGAGGCCGGGCCCCTTTCAGGGGGTCTGCGGCGCCTTCCCGCGCAGGGCGATCGCCCGCTGCATGGCCTTGCGCGCCCGCGGGGTGTCGCGGGCGTCGTGGTAGGCGACCGCGAGCCGGAACCACGTCCGCCAGTCCTCCGGCGCGGCCTCCGTCTCGGCCTTGCGCCGGGCGAAGACCGCGTCGGCGGAGGCGCGGTCGACGCGCCCGCTCGGGGTGCGCACCAGCTCGTCCTCCGGCAGGCCGCCCTCGGCCTCCAGTTCGCGGGCCAGCCGGTCCGCGTTGCGTGCGAACTGCGTCGTACGGACCAGGAACCAGACGCCGACCAGCGGCAGCACGAGCACGGCCACGCCGAGGACCACCGTGACCGGGCGGCCGTCCTGGATCAGCCAGACGCCGCGGGCGCCGGCCAGCACGAAGTACACGACCAGCACGGCCGCGAGGACGAAGTAGGTGATCTTTGCGCGCATGGTGGGCGAACCGGCTCTCGGTTGGTCGTCTCTCGGTCGGTCAGTCGAGGTCCATGAAGTGCTCCAGGCCGAAGGTGAGTCCCGGCGTGGAGACGACCCTGCGCACACCGAGCAGCACGCCCGGCATGAAGGAGCCGCGGTTCATGGAGTCGTGACGGATGGTGAGGACCTCTCCGGCGTCGCCGAAGAGCACCTCCTGGTGGGCGACGAGACCGCGCAGCCGCACCGCGTGCACGGGCACGCCCTCGACGTCGGCGCCGCGCGCGCCGTCCAGGGCGGTGGCGGTGGCGTCCGGCTGCGCGCCGAGGCCGGCCTCGCGGCGGGCGTCGGCGATGAGCTGCGCGGTGCGCACGGCGGTGCCGCTGGGGGCGTCGACCTTGTCCGGGTGGTGGAGTTCGACGATCTCCGCGGACTCGAAGAAGCGGGCCGCCTGGCGGGCGAAGCGCATGGCCAGGACCGCCCCGATGCCGAAGTTCGGGGCGATGAGCACACCGGTGCCCGGCGTGGCACCGAGCCAGCCGCGCAGGGTGTCCAGGCGCTCGTCGGTCCAGCCGGTGGTGCCGACGACGGCGTGGATGCCGTGCCGCAGGCAGAAGTCGAGGTTGCCCATGACCGAGCCCGGGGTGGTCAGTTCCACCGCGACCTGGGCCTCGTTCTCGGCCAGGGTCTCCAGCTTGTCCTCGCGGCCGATCGCCGCCACGAGCTCCAGGTCGTCCGCGGCCTCGACGGCCTTGACCGCCTCGGCGCCCATCCGGCCGCGGGCCCCGATCACACCCACACGGATCTTGCTCATCGTTCCAGTCCTCCGGTCCAGACGTTCGAGACGGTCGGTACGGCTCAGGCTCAGACGACGGACTCGTGCAGGCGGGCGGCCTGCCGGTCCTTCAGCGGGCCTATGACGGCCAGCGAGGGACGCTGTCCCAGGACGTCGCGGGCGACCGCACGCACCTCGTCGGGGGTGACCGCGGCGATCCTCTCCAGCGTGGCGTCCACCGACATCTGCTCGCCCCAGCAGAGCTCGCTCTTGCCGATCCGGTTCATGAGCGCGCCGGTGTCCTCCAGGCTGAGCACGGTCGAGCCGGAGAACTGACCGATGGCGCGGTGCAGTTCCTCGTCGCTCAGCCCGTGCTCGGCGACCTGGTCGAGCTCCTCGCGGCAGATCTTCAGGACCTCGTGGACGCGGCGCGGCTGGCAGCCGGCGTACACACCGAACAGGCCGCAGTCCGCGAAGGACGAGGTGTACGAGTAGACGCTGTAGGCGAGGCCGCGCTTCTCGCGGACCTCCTGGAACAGCCGGGAGCTCATCCCGCCGCCGAGCGCCGTGTTGAGCACGCCCAGCGCCCAGCGCCGGTCGTCGTGCCGGGACAGCCCCGGCATGCCGAGCACGACGTGGGCCTGCTCGGTGCGGCGCTCCAGCAGCTCCACCCGGCCCTGGCCGCGGATCGTGCGGGCGCCGTCGCGCGGCGGGCGGGGAACGGCGTCCGCGTCACGGAGGGCGCCCGCGTCCTCGAAGGCCTTGCGCACCTGGCGGACGACGGTGGCGTGGTCGATGTTGCCCGCGGCGGCGACGACCAGCCGGGTCGGGTCGTAGTGCTTCCGGTAGAAGCGGGCGACCTGGTCGCGGGTGAGGGCGTTGATGGTGTCGACCGTGCCGAGGACGGGGCGGCCCAGCGGGGAGTCGCCCAGCATGGCGGTGGCGAACAGGTCGTGGACCTGGTCACCGGGGTCGTCCTCGGTCATCGCGATCTCCTCCAGGACCACACCGCGCTCGGCGTCGATGTCCTCCTGGCGGATCAGGGAGCCGGTCAGCATGTCGCTGACCACGTCGATGGCGAGCGGCAGGTCGGTGTCGAGGACACGCGCGTAGTAGCACGTGTACTCCTTGGCCGTGAAGGCGTTCATCTCGCCGCCGACGGCGTCGATGGCCGAGGAGATCTCGAGTGCGCTGCGCCGCGCGGTGCCCTTGAAGAGCAGGTGCTCCAGGTAGTGCGTGGCGCCGTTGAGTGCCGGGGTCTCGTCGCGGGAACCGACGCCGACCCAGATGCCGAAGGTCGCGGAGCGCACGGTCGGCAGGGTCTCCGTGACGACGCGCAGTCCCCCGGGGAGGACGCTGCGCCGGACCGTACCGATGCCGTCGGCGCCGGGCAGGAGGGTCTGCGTGCGGACGGCCCGCCCCTTGGTGGAGGGGCGGGCCGTCACGCGTGTGGAGCCGGTGGTCACTTCTCGGACGCGTCCTCGGCCTTGTCGTCGGCCGCGGTCTCTTCGCCCTCGATGACCGGGATCAGCGACAGCTTGCCGCGCTGGTCGATCTCGGCGATCTCGACCTGGACCTTGGAGCCCACGGCGAGGACGTCCTCGACGTTCTCGACGCGCTTGCCGCCGGCCAGCTTGCGGATCTGCGAGATGTGCAGCAGGCCGTCCTTGCCCGGGAGCAGGGAGACGAAGGCACCGAAGGTGGTGGTCTTCACGACCGTGCCCAGGTAGCGCTCGCCGACCTCGGGCATCGTCGGGTTGGCGATGCCGTTGATCGTGGCGCGGGCGGCCTCGGCGGACGGGCCGTCGGCGGCACCGATGTAGATGGTGCCGTCGTCCTCGATGGTGATCTCGGCGCCGGTGTCCTCCTGGATCTGGTTGATCATCTTGCCCTTGGGGCCGATGACCTCACCGATCTTGTCCACCGGGATCTTGACGGTGATGATGCGCGGGGCGTTCGGCGACATCTCGTCCGGGGTGTCGATCGCCTCCATCATCACGTCGAGGATGTGCAGACGGGCGTCGCGGGCCTGCTTGAGGGCCGCGGCCAGGACCGACGCCGGGATGCCGTCGAGCTTGGTGTCCAGCTGCAGCGCCGTGACGAACTGCTTGGTGCCGGCGACCTTGAAGTCCATGTCGCCGAAGGCGTCCTCCGCACCGAGGATGTCGGTGAGGGTGACGTAGTGGGTCTCGCCGTCGATCTCCTGGGAGATCAGGCCCATGGCGATGCCGGCGACGGGGGCCTTCAGCGGCACACCGGCGTTCAGCAGCGACATGGTGGAGGCGCAGACCGAGCCCATCGAGGTGGAGCCGTTGGAGCCGAGCGCCTCGGAGACCTGGCGGATGGCGTACGGGAAGTCCTCGCGGGCCGGCAGGACCGGGAGGATCGCCCGCTCGGCCAGCGCGCCGTGGCCGATCTCACGGCGCTTGGGGGAGCCCACGCGGCCGGTCTCGCCGACGGAGTACGGCGGGAAGTTGTAGTTGTGCATGTAGCGCTTGCGCGTCTCGGGCGCGAGCGTGTCCAGCTGCTGCTCCATGCGGAGCATGTTGAGGGTGGTGACGCCCAGGATCTGCGTCTCACCGCGCTCGAACAGGGCCGAGCCGTGCACCCGCGGGATGGCCTCGACCTCGGCGGCCAGGGTGCGGATGTCGGTGACACCGCGGCCGTCGATGCGGACCTTGTCCTTGATGACGCGCTCGCGGACCAGCTTCTTGGTCAGCGAGCGGTAGGCGGCGGAGATCTCCTTCTCGCGGCCCTCGAACTGCGGGAGCAGCTTCTCGGCGGCGAGACCCTTGACGCGGTCCAGCTCGGCCTCGCGGGCCTGCTTGCCGGCGATGGTCAGCGCCTGCTTGAGCTCGTCGGAGACGGCGGCCTCGAGCGCCTCGAACACGTCGTCCTGGTAGTCCAGGAAGATCGGGAACTCGGCGGTCTCCTTGGCGGCCTTGGCGGCGAGGTCGGCCTGCGCCTTGCACAGCACCTTGATGAAGGGCTTGGAGGCCTCCAGGCCCGCCGCGACGACCTCCTCGGTCGGCGCCTCGGCGCCGTCCTCGACGAGCTTGATCGTCTTGGTGGTGGCCTCGGCCTCGACCATCATGATCGCGACGTCGCCGTCCTCGAGGGTGCGGCCGGCCACGACCATGTCGAAGACGGCGTCCTCCAGCTCGCTGTGGGTCGGGAAGGCGACCCACTGGCCGCGGATCAGCGCGACGCGGACGCCGCCGACCGGGCCGGAGAACGGCAGGCCGGCCAGCTGCGTGGAGCAGGAGGCGGCGTTGATGGCAACCACGTCGTAGAGGTGGTCGGGGTTGAGTGCCATGATCGTCGCCACGACCTGGATCTCGTTGCGCAGGCCCTTCTTGAAGGACGGGCGCAGCGGGCGGTCGATCAGGCGGCAGGTGAGGATCGCATCCTCGGAGGGACGGCCCTCACGGCGGAAGAAGGAGCCGGGGATCCGCCCGGCCGCGTACATGCGCTCCTCGACGTCCACCGTCAGCGGGAAGAAGTCGAGCTGGTCCTTCGGGTGCTTCGAGGCGGTGGTGGCCGACAGCACCATGGTGTCGTCGTCCAGGTAGGCCACGGCGGAGCCGGCGGCCTGACGGGCCAGGCGGCCCGTCTCGAAGCGGATCGTACGGGTGCCGAAGCTGCCGTTGTCGATCACGGCTTCGGCGTAGTGGGTCTCGTTCTCCACTATGGGGATTCTCCTCTTTCGTGCCCCCGGGCGTCTTCCCGGGAGCCGTCGGTGGAGGGGCGTCCCGCCGGGCCGGTCTTCGATCGAAGCCACCGGGACGTACGTGCTGCCCGGGGGCCACTACCGAGGACCGGCTCTGGTGGCGTTTAGGAGGACGCTCCCTCCGCATGCTCTATGGCGTTGTGTATGGGACCAGACTACAAAGCTTCGGTCCCGGTCTCGCGCCCAGCGCGGTCCCGTACGTACGCCAAGGGAGCGGCTCCCGGACGGGAACCGCTCCCTTTACGGCGTCTCAGCGGGCGCCGGCCGCGCCACGGCGGATGCCGAGGCGCTCGACGAGCGCACGGAAGCGCTGGATGTCCTTCTTGGCCAGGTACTGCAGCAGGCGGCGGCGCTGGCCGACCAGGATCAGCAGACCACGACGGGAGTGGTGGTCGTGCTTGTGGGTCTTGAGGTGCTCGGTCAGGTCCGAGATGCGGCGCGAGAGCAGCGCGACCTGGACCTCGGGGGAGCCGGTGTCGCCCTCCTTGGTGCCGAACTCGGCGATGATCTGCTTCTTCGTCGCGACGTCGAGCGACATACGGTCTCCTTGTGGTGTCGGTGCCTCCGAGCGCCCCTGGTCTGCGTCACAGGAGAAGCTGCGATGACTCGGAAGGCATGACGCGCCGCGCATGGGCGGACGCATCGGTTACACAGAGTACCACCCCGGGCCCGGTGCGATGTCCGGGGCCGGGGTGGCGGTGCTGCGGGCGGCTCGCGGGCGTCCCGGCTCAGCCGCTGGTCATGCCGCGGGCCTCGGCGTACAGGTCGAGGACCGCGAGGGCGAGCGGGATCAGCGAGAGCAGCACGGTCGCCTCGGCGAGGTCGAGCATCCGGCCCCAGAAGGGGGTGACGCCCTTGCTCGGGACGATGAGGGCGATCGCGACCAGGAGGGTGGCGCCCAGGGCCACCGCGGCGGACAGCCACACGGTGCGGATGTCGAGCGAGGAGTGGTTGCCGCGCAGCAGGTCGGTGAGGACGTCGGTCGGCAGGTTGAGGGCGAGACCGATGATCAGCAGCCCGATGGTGATCACACCGGCCACCATCAGCGTCACGACCTGCGAGGTGTAGCGGAACAGCCGGGCGCGCATCAGTGTCGCCAGGCCCATCGCGAGGGCGAGCAGCTGCGCCCAGGCGCTGTCGGAGAAGCCGAGCACGACGCCGGCGGAGCCGACGATCGCGGCCGCGCAGCCGCCGACCAGCCCCAGCAGCAGCTCGTGGCCGCGACGGGCCTGGTTGGTGATCCGGTCGAAGTCGACCGGCTCCTCCTCGCCCTGCCGGTCGCCGTCGCCGCGGTGCCGGGCCTGGACCTGGTCGGGCGAGCGGAAACCGATGGGCAGCCGGGCGAAGCGGGCGGACCAGCCGGGCAGGAAGCCGATGACGGCGATCATGACGACGGCGGTGACGGCGGCCGCCTCGCGCGGCGCGGCGTCCGTGAGGATCGCCACGAAGGTGGCCACGGTGCCGACGCCGGCCGTGAAGGAGGCCGCGACGAACGGCGCGTCGCCCTGCGGCAGCATCAGCACGAGGAGCACGGCGGCGATGAGCACCACGACGCAGCCGATGAGGAAGTGCAGCCGGCCGGGTCCCTCGGTCTTGCCGACGCCCATGACCCCGGAGCCGGCGACGAGCAGCAGCGGCAGGGAGGCGAGGCCGAGGGCGACGGCGGAGTGCCGGTCGTCGTACACGCGGGCGCGCACCGAGGCGAGCGCCACCAGCACCAGGCCCGCGGCGCCGGCGAGGATGCCGGGCAGGCCGTGCATGTCGTGCTTGACCGGCTCGGAGAACCAGAGCACGAAGGCCATGAGGGCGAGCAGGATGACGCCCGCGGTCAGGCCCACGCCGCGCATGAGGCCGTCGTTCCAGCTGCGGCGGTCGGTCTGGACCGCGGCGGCGACGGCATCGACGACGTCGTCGAACACGGCGGGCGGCAGCGAGTCCGCGAACGGACGCAGCAGCAGCAACTCGCCGTCGTGGACGCGCTGTTCGGCCAGGGACAGGGTGTCGTCGAGGACACGCCCGTCACGGCGGACCAAGTTGTAACCGGTGGGGGCGGCTTCGTCGGGCGTCTGGCCCGACAGGCGCAGTATCTCGGGATGGATGTCGGAGAGCGGTACGTCCTCCGGAAGTGCCACATCGATCCGGCTGTTCGGCGCCGCCACCGTGACTCTGCAGAATCCCGTCGCTGAGATCGTGCTCACCTGGAGTGGTCCCCCTCGTCCGGTGATGGATGGGTAGAGGTCGGGTCCACGCGGCCGTCCAGGGTCGGACCCCCGTTCCGCGCTTCGCGATCCGTCACCCTACCGGGTACCCCAAGTCCCTTGTCCCTCACCCGTCCCAGTGCCCTGTGACTGTCATGCCCAGTAGGATCGCCACCTGCCTGTGGTCCAATGCCCGCCCCGTGCGGGGGCGGAGCGCGACCGGGACGTGTCATACGGGGGACCGTCGCCACGGGGGCGGCCCGAAACTGCGATTCGCGTGAAGGACTGGTGCATCGGTGAGCGTGGTCGTCATCAAGCGCCCGCCGCGGGTTTACCCGCCGGAGGTGCCGAATGAGGAGGTACGGCTCGAAGCCCCGCCCGAACTGCCACGCGGCGAGGACCAGGGCCTGTTGATGAACCTGCTGCCGATGCTCGGCATGGGTTCGTCGGCGGCGTTCTTCTTCCTGCCGACGGGGTCGGGGACCTCCGGCGGATTCATGAAGGTCATGGGCGTGCTCATGATGGGCTCCACCGTGGCGATGGTGGTGGCCCAGATCGTGCGCTCCCGCAAGGGACCGTCGGGGCAGATGGCGGAGGCCCGCCGGGACTACCTGAAGTACCTGGCGCAGATACGCCGCGGGGTGCGCAAGACCGCCCGCAAGCAGCGCGACGCACAGTATTACCTGCACCCCGCGCCCGAACAGCTGTGGGCGCTGGTCGCCGAGGGCTCGCGGGTGTGGGAACGCCGGCTCACCGACCCCGACTTCGCGCAGGTGCGGGTGGGCCTGGGGCCCCAGCAGCTGTCGACTCCGCTGGTGGCGCCGGAGACCGCCCCGGTGGACGAGCTGGAACCGCTGACCGCGCACTCGATGCAGCAGTTCATCGCGGCGCACGGTTCGCTGGACAACCTGCCGCTGGCCGTCGGCCTGCGCTCCTTCTACCACGTGACGGTCTCCGGTGACCCCGACACCGTCTACGGGCAGACCCGCTCCATCGTGGGCCAGCTGTGCTCCCTGCACTCGCCGGAGGACCTGGTCGTCGCCGTCGTGGCGGCGCCCGGCGCGCAGTCGGAGTGGGAGTGGGTCAAGTGGCTGCCGCACGCACAGCACAAGGAGCACGACGGCGCGGGCTCGCGCCGTCTGATATGCGGCGACCTGGGTGAGGTCGAGGAGCTGCTGGCGGACGAGCTGGACGGCAGGCCGCGCTTCAACCGCGAGGGCCAGACGGTGCTGGACCAGCCGCACGTGGTGATCGTGCTGGACGGCGGCGGCGTGCCGGCGGACTCCGTGATCGCCTCCGCCGAGGGCCTGCAGGGCGTCACGATCCTGGAGGTCGTCCCCGGCGAGCTGGACGAGGCGCGTGGCTCGCTGTCCATCCAGGTGTGGCGCGACCAGCTGTACCTGGAGGCCGGGGCCGGCACCTTCACCGGCGTCCCCGACGTGCTGTCCCCCGTACAGGCCGAGTCGCTGGCGCGGCAGCTCGCGCCGCTGCGGCTGGGCGCCGCCGACGCCGACGAACCGCTGCTGGCGAACCTGGACTTCACCGACCTGATGGGGATCGGCGACGCCTCGTCGGTGGACGTCGCGCGGACCTGGCGGCCGCGGACCCTCCATGAGCGGCTGCGGGTGCCGATCGGCCTGGGCGAGACCGGCGAGCCGGTCATGCTGGACGTCAAGGAGGCATCGCAGGAGGGCATGGGCCCGCACGGCCTGTGCGTCGGCGCCACCGGTTCCGGCAAGTCCGAGCTGCTGCGCACGCTGGTACTGGGACTGGCCGTGACGCACTCCTCGGAGACCCTCAACTTCGTGCTCGCCGACTTCAAGGGCGGCGCGACCTTCACCGGCATGGGCACGATGCCGCACGTGTCGGCGGTCATCACCAACCTGGCCGACGAGCTCACCCTGGTGGACCGCATGCGCGACTCCATCACCGGTGAGCTGACCCGCCGCCAGGAACTGCTGCGGCAGTCCGGCAACTACGCCAACATCACGGACTACGAGAAGGCCCGCGCGGCGGGCGCGGCGCTCGACCCGCTGCCCTCGCTGATCCTGATCATCGACGAGTTCTCCGAGCTGCTCGCCGCCAAGCCGGACTTCATCGAGATGTTCATCCAGATCGGCCGCATCGGCCGTTCGCTGGGTGTGCACATGCTGCTGGCCTCGCAGCGCCTGGAGGAGGGCAAGCTGCGCGGCCTGGACACCTTCCTGTCGTACCGCATCGGTCTGCGGACCTTCTCCGCCGCCGAGTCGCGCACCGCGATCGGCGTGCCCGACGCGTACCACCTGCCCAACGTCCCCGGCGCGGGCATCCTGAAGTACGGCACCGACACGATGGTGCAGTTCAAGGCCGCGTACGTGTCCGGCACCTACCGGGCGCCGGGCACGCGGACGGCCAGCGGGGCACGCATCGACCGCTCCCCCGTGCTGTTCACCGCCTCGCCCGTGCCCGTGCGCATCGTCACCGAGCCGGAGCCGCAACCGCGCGCCGGGCAGGTGGACGACGCGCTGGCCGACACCGTGCTCGACGTCATCGTCGGCCGGCTGGAGGGCCAGGGGCCGCCCGCCCACCAGGTGTGGCTGCCGCCGCTGGACGAGCCGTTCAGCGTCGACCAGGTGCTGCCGCCGCTGACGGTGAGCGCCGAGCGGGGTCTGCACGCGGACGGCTACACCGCCACCGGCAAGCTCCAGGTGCCGGTCGGCCTGGTCGACAAGCCCTTCGAGCAGCGCCGTGACGTCATGTACGCGGACCTGTCGAGCTCCGGCGGTCACGCGCTGGTCGTCGGCGGCCCGCAGTCCGGCAAGTCGACGCTGGTGCGCACCCTGATCGCGTCGTTCGCGCTCACGCACACCCCGAAGGAAGTGCAGTTCTACGCACTGGACTTCGGCGGCGGCGGCATGCTCGCCCTGGACGGGCTGGCGCACGTCGGCGGGGTGGCCTCGCGCCTTGACGCGGAGAAGGTCCGCCGTACGGTGGCCGAGGTGCACGGCATCCTCAACGCCCGCGAGGAGTTCTTCCGCACCAACGTCATCGACTCGATGAACACCTTCCGCTCCCGCCGGGCCTCGGGGCACTTCCCCGACCAGCCCTGGGGCGACGTGTTCCTCGTCATCGACGGCTGGAGCACCTTCAAGACCGACTACGAGATGCTCGACCCGGTCATCAACGACATCGCCACCCGCGGTCTGGGCTTCGGCATCCACCTGGTCATCACCGCCACCCGCTACACCGAGATCCGGCCCGCACTGCGCGACCAGGTCCTCAGCCGGCTGGAGCTGCGGCTCGGCGACCCGATGGAGTCCGAGTTCGACCGCAGGCGCGCCGAGAACGTGCCGGTCGGCAAGCCGGGCCGCGGTCTGTCCCCGGAGAAGCTGGACTACCTGGCGGCGCTGCCCCGCGTCGACGCCTCCTCGAACGTGGAGGACCTCTCCGAGGGCATGGCGCAGTTCGTGGCCACGGTCAACGCCAACTGGTCGGGTCCCACCGCGCCGAAGGTGCGGATGCTGCCGACGATGCTGCCGTCGACCGAGCTGCCCAAGGGCGGCGACTTCTCCGACCGCGGCATCGCGATCGGCGTGGACGAACTCACCCTGTCGCCGGTGTTCGTGGACTTCGAGACCGACCCGCTGTTCGTCATCTACGGCGAGAGCGAGTCCGGCAAGTCCTCGCTGCTGCGGCTGATCGCCAAGCAGGTCAGCGAGCGCTACGAGTCCGGCAAGGCGCTGTTCGTGGTCTCCGACTTCCGCCGGGCGCTGCTCGGCCAGGTCCCGGAGAGCCATGTGTACAAGTACTGCGCCTCCGGTCCGCAGCTGCAGGAGGTCATGGAGTCGCTGGCCGGTTCCATGAGCCGCCGGATGCCCGGCCAGGACGTCACGCCCGAGCAACTGCGCAACCGCAGCTGGTACAGCGAGCCGGACGCCTGGGTCTTCGTGGACGACTACGACCTGGTCGCCACCTCGATGGGCAACCCGATGCAGGTGCTGATGGAGTACCTGCCGTTCGCCCGTGACCTGGGTCTGCGCATCGTGCTGTCGCGCAGCACCTCGGGGGCGTCTCGGTCGTCCTTCGAGCCGTTCCTGACCCGCGTCAAGGAGCTGGGCGCGACCGGTGTGCTGCTCTCCGGCGACCCGGGCGAGGGGCCGGTCTTCGGCAACGTCAAGGCGTCCAGGCTGCCCCCGGGCCGTGCGCAGTTCATCACGCGGCGCCGCGGCAACCAGCTCATCCAGACCGGCTTCCTGCCGGAGAGCTGAGCCCGTTCCGGCGCGCGGCGCCGGGACACGCGAGTGGGGGCGGGCCGGACGGCCCGCCCCCGCTCGCGTGTCCGCGTTCAGTCCCGCGGGGCCGGTGGCCGGTAGGCGGGCGGGACGTCCCGGGGGTCGCGCCGGACGGCGGCCGGGCGGTGGCCGCCGGACGCCTCGTCCTCCCGGTCGTCCCCGGCTTCCCCGGCTTCCTCCTCGGCCTGCTGCTCGAACCAGCGCCGGGCGCGCTCCTCCTGCGCGGCCCGCTCCTCGGGCGTCAGCCGTTCGTCGGCCCGCTTCAGCTCGGCCAGGCGGTCGCCGATCGCACCGAGGTAGGCGCTGGAGGCCAGTGCCTCGCGCATGCCGAGGCGACCGGAGAGCACCTCCCGCGCCGTCTCCTTGAGCGTGCCGTCCACGGTGGGGTTGTCGGCGAGCGTCCTGAGCGCCTTGTGCAGTCGGCGGGCCTGTGCGGGGTCGTCCGCGACGTCCATCAGGTCCGCGTCGCTGATCTCCTTGCTCATCGGTCCGTTCCCCCGGTCGAGAGTGTGGTGACGGGTGTGCTCATGCCATCGTGCCACCAGGGGGACGCCGCAACCACGGTCAGCGGTCGCGGGCACCGTCGCGGGTGCGCGGGCCGAGCGGCACCGACACGCTTCGTCAACCTTTCGGACGTCCTTCCCGGAGCGCTGATCGGAGTTCCTCGATCAGATGTGGCACGGTCTGTCTGAACGATGCCGAAGGAGGCGACGAGCGATCATGTCCTACCCCGAGCCCCGTTACCTCGGAGAACAGGGCGAGATCAGCGCACTGTTCCGCTCCGCCGACACCGCCGCGGACGTGGTCGCGCCGTCGGGCAACCGCACCCACTACCTCGCCACGCACACGTCGACGGACGGCGGCTTCGGCCTGTACCGGATCGACATGGGCCCGGGCTCCCCCGGCCCCAGCACCCACTTCCACCGCTCGATCTCCGAGTCCTTCTTCGTCCTCTCCGGGGCGGTGCAGCTCTTCGACGGGGAGCGCTGGATCACCGCCCGTCCCGGGGACTTCCTCCACGTGCCGCCGGGAGGACTGCACGCCTTCCAGAACGACTCCGACGAACCCGCGTCGATGCTGCTGCTCTTCGCGCCCGGCGCGCCCCGGGAGGAGTACTTCGAGCGGGCCGGTGAGATGGCGCAGCGCGGGGGCACGGCGTTCCGGGAGTTCCTGCTCCGCCACGACAGCTTCTTCGTGGACCCGCCGCAGGTCGGGCCGGAACCGCTGTGACATAGGGGGCGGCGGTCAGCCGACGCTCTTGTCGATGACGCAGAACCGGTTGCCCTCGGGGTCGGCCAGCACGACGAAGTCCGGGTCCGGGGGGTAGAGGTCCCAGTCGACCCGCCCGGCGCCCAGGGCGACCAGTCGCTCCACCTCCGCAGCCTGTCCGGCGGCGTCGTCCGCGTACAGGTCCAGGTGGACCCGGGGGTGCTCCTGGACCGGGGTGTCGCTGGTGCCGAGCGCGATCCCGGGTCCCGCCGCTCCCGCGGCGGGCACCAGCACCGCCCAGTCGTCCTCCGCCCGCACCTCGCCGTCGCGGGGCACGTAGCCGAGGGCGGCGCCCCAGAAGGCCGCGGCGCGCCGCACGTCCGTCACTCCGAGCACGATCGTCCCGAGGGTCAGCATGCGTCGATTGTGGCAGCCGGCGCCGGACCCGGACGGGCCTGCCCGGATGGGGACATGGCCCGCGTCACCCGTCGCCCGCACCGCCGACCTGGACGCCGCCGTGCTCGGCGCGGCGCGCTCGCTGCCGGACACCGCCTTCGAGGGCGACCTGTCCGGCTCCGACGGGGAGCACGCCCTCGGCGGCATGCACGCGGTGGTGTGGGAGGACAGCGGCCTCGCCGGGCACGCCGCCGCGCTGCTGGACGCCCTGGAACGGCTGGTGCGCGGCGCCCACGGCCTGGGGCGCCGGCCGCCGCCGACGGAGCCGGCGCCTTCTGCGCCGCGCGCGGCTGGCGGCCCTGGCGCGGCCCCACCGCGGCACTGACGCCGGACGGTGTCGTCCGCACCCCCGGGGACGACGGTTGCGTGCTCGTGCTGCCCGGGCCCGCCCCGCTCGACCTGTCCTGCCCGCTCATCTGCGACGGGCGCGACGGCGACCTGTGGTGACCGCGGCCGGCGTCACGGGACGTACAGCTCCAGGCGCCAGTCGTTGCAGCGGATGGGGTGCCCCGGCGGGTACTCGAAGTCGCACTCCTCCACCAGCGTGAAGCCGAGCTTGCGGCAGATCGCGTTCGAGGGGTGGTTGTCGACCTTGGGGAAGGCGTGCAGGAAGCGCGGGCCCTTCTCGGCCGCCGCCCGGGCGATGACGGCCGCCCCGGCGGCCGCGGCGACCCCGCGCCCCTGGAACTCGGGCAGGACGCCCCAGCCGGTCTCGTACACCGTCCCGCCGCGCCAGGACTTCTCCCAGTAGCCGATGCTCCCGGCCGGGACCCTCTCGGGCAGCAGCACGATGCTGAACATCCCGCCACCGCCCTCGCCGCCGCTCGCCAGGTACCGCTCGTGCCGGACGAGCAGTTGCTCCTCGGTCTCGGGGCCGCCGAGGTGGCGCATCATCCCCGGCGCGTTCGCCCGGCGCAGCAGGTCGAGGTCACCCTCCGCCCACGGCTCGATCCGTACCTGCGCTGCCATGTTCCGCTCCCTCGTCGCTCCTGCCGATCACACCACACGGGTCGGACACCGCCACCGATGAGTTCCGCCGGCCCGGCCGGTCCTACCTCCCGGAGCCGTTCCGCAGTGGCCCGGCCCGACCAGGAAGGCAGCATCATGAACGACATCACCATTACCCGGGTCTTCGACGCCCCGCTCGCCAAGGTGTGGAAGGTGTGGACCGAGCCGGAGTACTTCGCCCAGTGGTTCGGCGCCCCGCTGCCCACCGTCGCCAGCGACGTCCGCCCGGGCGGCGCCTGGCGCGCCACCATCACCACGCCGCAGGGCGAGATGCCGCTGAGCGGGGTGTACCGCGAGGTGGAGGTGCACAAGCGCCTGGTGTGGACGATGGACGTCCCCGGCGCACCCGAGGTCGTCATGGACGCCACCTTCACCGACCGCGGGGACAGGACCGAGGTCGTCTACCACCAGCCCGGGGTCCCCGAGGAGCACTGCGCCACGGCCGAGGCCGGGGCCAACCACATCCTGGACAGCTTCACCTCCGTCCTGACGAAGTCCTGAAGGGAGGGCGGACGGACGTGACGGAGACGACCTTCGTCCTGGTCCCCGGGGCGGGCGGCGGCACCTGGTACTGGCACCTGCTCGTGCCGGAGCTGCGCCGCCGCGGCCACGCCGCGGTCGCGGTGGACCTGCCCACCGCGGACGACTCCGCGGGCCTGCAGGAGTACGCCGACGCGGCCGTCGCCGCCGCGGGCGACCGTGCGCCGCTGGTGCTGGTCGCCCAGTCGATGGCCGGCTTCAGCGCGCCCCTGGCCTGCGAACGACTGGGGGACCGGCTCGTCCTGCTCGTCCTGGTCAACGCGATGGTCCCGGTCCCCGGCGAGACCGCCGGGGACTGGTGGGCCGCCACCGGCCAGCCGGAGGCCCGGCGCGTCCTCGACCTCGCCGAGGGACGTCCGGTGGACGGGGAGTTCGACCCCCTGGTCACCTTCTTCCACGACCTTCCGCGGCCCGTGGCGGACGAGGCCCTCGCCCAGGGGAACCGGCAGTCGGACACCCCGTTCGGCGTGCCCTTCCCGCTGCCCGCCTGGCCGCAGGTGCCCACCCGCGTCGTCGTGGGCCGCGACGACCGGCTGTTCCCCGCCGCCTTCCAGCAGCGGGTGGCCCGGGAACGGCTCGGCGTCGAACCGGACGTCCTGCCGGGTGGGCACCTGGTGGCGCTCGCCGACCCGGGCGGACTGGCTGACCTTCTGGTGGGCTATCTGCCCGGCTGAGGCAGCGACCGGCGAAGGTGCAGGGCGCCGGGGCTCCACTGGTCCCGCCCCGTGCCGCGTACCTCCGCCGTCCAGCCCTGCGCGGCGGCGACGGCGGAGGCGCGGTCCGGGCCCGCACCACGGAAGAGCCGGGCGGGGACGGTGACGGCGAGCACGGCCCCGCCGTCGGCGTCCCGCGCCCGGTGGGCCGCCGGCCGGCTCTCGGCGGCGGCGATCCGGGCGCGGATCCGCTCGGTCGCGTACGCGTCCCACCGGGCGGGGTCGGCGGCCCACTCGAGCCGGAACCGGGGCCAGGTGAGGGCGCCGCGCCACGGGTTGAGCCACGCGAGCGGCGGGTTGGCCCCCGCGGACGCGATCGCGACGAACAGGCCCAGGGCGAGCGCGCCGACGGCCCACAGCGGCAGCCAGAGCCACTGCAGGACGAACTGCGCGAGCAGCCCGGGCCTGTTCCTGCGCGGGGCGGCGAGGAGGGGCGGGGCGGTCACGCGGTGCCGTGCGAGCGGTGGACCACGGCCTGCGCGTACGCCACCCGTACGTCCAGCCGGTCCGTCCGCACCTTGTACCGCTCGGACATCCCGTAGTACTTCAGCGACGCCGGCGAACCGGCCCCCTGCCGCCAGGCCGTCCGGACGGGCAGCGACCAGGCGGAGTCACCGGTGCCGCCGACCGCCCAGAACAGGTTGAGGACGAGCCACAGCGGCGACAGCAGCACGAACACCACCCACGAGGTCGTCGTCCCGCCGTGCCCGGCGAGCACCCGGCCGCCCGGCAGCCTGATCTCCCAGCGCGGCCGCCACCGCGCCCGCTTCGCCGGGGTCCCCAGCTCGCCCAGTTCCTCGCCGCCCGGCCCGAGCACCGACAGCCGCCCGCCGGACGACTGCCCGCCCACCGGCCGGACGACGTAGCCGAGCGTCTCCCGTCCGGCCAGGTCCCGGTACATCGCGAACCGCGGCTTCGCGTCGGCCCCGGAGCCGCCGGCGGGAGCACCGTGCCCGACGTACACGGTCTCGCCGCCCCGCCGGGGACGGATGACCTTCTGCAGCTTGAAGCCGGCCTGCCGGCGCTCCTGTTCGGAGGGCGGCCGTACCTGGAACGAAACGACACTCATCGGATCATGTCCTGTCCTGTGTCACCCGAAGACGGAGCGGACGTCGCCACCCGCGCCGGGCTGCTCCGGTGGGCCTGCGGGGGCGCCGCCGGAAGTGCCGCGGTCGCGTGCGAAGTGCACGCTCCCCCCGATCTCGGACATCAGCGAGACGTACACGGGCAGGTCCGCCAGGCTCGGGGTGCTGAGCGAGAAGACGACGAGGTAGCCGCCGAACGGCGACGGCACGTAGAGCTCGATGTGCAGGAACGCGAAGGGGGCCGCGATCTGTTCGCCGTCGACCTCCGTCGCGTGGAACGACACCACGGCGGGACCGCACTCCAGGTCCACCTGGTGGACGTCCCGGTGCGGCTCCAGCGAGAGCATCTCGTGCAGCGCCGCCGCCGCGATCCCCGGGTCGCCCGGCTCGACCTCCTCGATGCGCACGAGCAGGTTGGCCGTGCTGATCCGGTCGTCCTCGGTGGCGAACAGGCCGAGGGCCGCGTGCAGGACCCCGTCGGCGTCCAGCGACCCGGCGACCTCGCGGTACACCGCGGCGGTGGCCTCCCGCTGGAAGTCGGTGCCGCCCGGCCAGATGCGCGCGGCCAGTTCGGCCACCTGCGCGTCCAGGGCGTCGGGCGGCAGGTGCAGCGGGATCTCGTGGAAGACGTCCGGGGACTCGAACTCGACGAGCACGCCCGGCGCCTCGTGGAGCGACGTGCTCATCAAAGCCTCCCGGCCGCAGGCGTGTCCGAATTGTTGAACATGTTGTAGACGCCGGTCACGATACCGGGAGCCTGCTGCGCGACCTGCGGTCCCTTGGCCCACCACGACATGGGGTCGAGCGTGCCGTCGGCCCGGATGGCCGCGCCGAGGGAGTTCTTGACGCTCTGCGGGGCGAACTTCTCCACCGCCCAGCTCAGCGCCTTCTCCTTGGCGGAGGATCCGACGGTGTCCAGGACGTGGTTGTCCCAGGCCATCTTCATGCGGTTGCCGAAGCCCTCGGCGCTGACCATCTTGCTGCCCGGCAGTGCCTCCCGTCGCAGCAGGCCGACCTTGCCCTCCAGCTTCTCGACCGTGTAGCCGGCGTTCTTCAGCGCCCGGATCTTGGTCACGTGCTCGATGGAGGCGATGGTCCTGCCGTTCACCTTGTAGAGCTTCATCGGGATCTTGACGCCCTTCATCGCGACCTTCCCCAGCTTGCCGATGGGGATGACGCCCAGACCGTCACCGATCAGGTCCATCGCGCTGACGTCCGCGCCGCCCAGTTTCGCCGCCCCGTGCGTGGCCAGGGCACCCAGCGACAGCGCGCCGCCCGCGAGCGCGAAGGCACCGGAGAGCGGCGGGCACCAGAGGGTGAGCAGGGAGAGGACGCCCATCACCGTCGAGGCGATGCTGAGCCAGTCACCGATCTGCTTGAGCAGGTCGGCGTGCTCGACGCACCAGTTCTGGATGCTGTGCCCCAGCTTGGTGAACGCGTCCGCCAGTCCTTCGAAGAACCCCGTGTCGGGCGCCTTGTCGTTGGCCTTGCGCAGCCGGTCCGCGATGCCCCGGGCGTCGGACTGGTGGTGCTCCAGCAGCTCCTCGGCCCGCTTGATGATGTCCTCGAGCTCCTGCTGCGCCTTCTCCAGCTGCTTCCCCGCGGAGTCGAGGTCCTTGCCCGCCTGGTTCAGCCGGTTCGACGCCGCGTCGATCTTCGCCTGGGCGTCGGCGAGTTCGCTCTGCGTCGCGTAGTACTGGCCCGCCAGGCGCAGCGCCGGGTCCGCGGCCGCCTGGTTGTAGGCGGCCGTCGCGCGGTCGTAGGTGCCCTGCCCGGTCTTCTCCCGCTCCTTGGCGGCCTTGGCCTGCGCCTCGTACTCCCGGGCCTTGTGCTGGTACTCCGCCAGCTTCGAGCGCCACGACGACAGCTGGAGCGAGGCCTCGCGCAGTGCGTCCCGGCTGTCGCCCACGTAGCGCGGCAGGTCGCCGACCTTCTCGGCGAAGGCGCTCGCGGCCTCGCCCTCCCAGGTCTTGCCGCCCTTGGTGATCCCGGTGAGCGTCGTGTAGGCGTTGTCCAGGCCCGTCGCGGCCCGCGAGAGCTTGGAGGTGAGGTCCTCGACGCTCTCCAGCTTCCCCGGTGCCGGGTCGAAGCCTATGGAGGGGTATTCCACCGCCGTCATCGCGCACCTGCCGTGGGCCGCGCCTCGGGGGACGGGGAGGGCGTGGGCTTCGGCGCCGCGCCCTGCGTCATGGCGTCGCGGATCGCCTGCTCCGTGGCCTCGTAGTTGTCCTTGGTGGCCTTGAGCTTCTCCTCGATCTGCTGCGTGCCGTCCGCGATCTTCCCGATGGCGTTGTCCCAGCTGTCGTGGAACTCGTCGCAGGCGTTGTCCAGCGCCTCGCTGCCGGTGCTCTTCGGACCCACGTCCTTCAGCGCGTTGAGCGCCTTGCGCATGTCGTCCTGACTGTCGTGCAACTGCTTCAGCAGCCGGTCGAGGTCCTGGACCTCGACCTTGAAGTGGTCACCCAATGTGTGTCCCCCGCGTGGACCGCCCGCCGTGCTTCAGCACCAGGGGCGGTGGTTTCAGCCGACCCACCGAGGCTACCGCTCCCCCACGTGCCGCTTCACCCCCTCCCGGGTGCTCCCCGCAGGATCTCTACGTGCCCCGACGCGGGCACGGTGTGCGCGGGTTCCTCACGGGATGCAGGGCGCCCGGTGCGCCCCGGACGTGATCCGGTATGTTCGGGTGCAATTGGCATGTCCTCGCTTAGGCGATGGCGCGGTTCCGGAGTCAGGGGACCGCACGCACGGCGGACGTGCCGGGATCGCAGTCAACGGGGATGGGACAAAGGGATGAGCACTCCCTTCGACGGTTCACAGGGCGGCGGAGCCACGCGGATGCGGCTGAACTCCGTTCCCGCGGATCCGGGAGGCGGCGGTACGTCCGCCGGGACGACGAAGGTCGACACCCAGCGCCTGGACGAGGCCGCCAACGCGCTGGTCGAACTGCGCGGTGACACCGAGAACGTCGACAACCAGGCCGACGAGGACACCCTCGGGGCCGTCACGGGCCTCAACAAGCACACCGCTCCGGGTCCGCCCGACGGGGGCTCCTGGGCCACCGCGGGCTCCCTCATGAGCATGGACGTCCGCTGGGGCGACCAGGTCCTCAACCTCAAGAGCATGCTGCAGGACATCAGCGACAAGCTCCACACCAGCACCGGCCACTACACCCGCACCGAGCAGGAGGAGCAGGCCCGCCAGGCCTCGCTCCACACCCCCTTCGGTTAGGGCCCGCCCTCCGGCCCGGGACGCCCGGGCCACGTGGCACGGCCGCAACGCACACCCATACCCGTCCGCAGGGACGGACAGGAGCTGACGCACACATGGTGTCCATCCCCTACCTCGACAAGGCCGACCTCGGGCCGCTGTCCGACGCCGCCGCCTCGTGGGGCGCGCTGCCCGCCAAGTACGAGGCCCTCCAGCGCGAGTTCGAGCAGCGCGTGATCAACCACCTCAAAGGCCACTGGGAGGGCGACGCCGCGACCGCGGCCTTCGCCACCATGGGCAAGGCCCGCACGGAGTACGAGAACGCCGCCACCGAGGCCGGCCGCGTCGCCAAGCTGCTCAAGGACGCCCACACCGAGTTCGCCGCGTACCAGAAGCAGCTCCACACCCTCCTCGACGAAGCCCGGGCCGACAGCTTCCACGTCTCCGAGGACGGGGCGATCAAGGACGTCGACTCCCGCTGGGACAGCCCGACCGCCTCCGCCTCCCCGGGCTTCGCCGCCGAGCGCAAGGACAAGCTGGACTCGCTCTCCTCACGCCTGACGCGCGTGCTCGAACTGGCGACCGCCGCCGACGAGGCCGCGAGCGCCGCCCTGGAGCGCGACGCCAACGGCGACAGCCGGTCGTTCAACACCAGCGTCTACACCAGCCTCGACGCCGTCGAGGCCGACCAGGCGGCCGCGCTGATGACGAAGAAGGGGCGGCTGTCCGACGCCGAGCTCACCAAGCTCGACCTGCTGCTCTCGGCGAACAAGAACGACCCCGAGTTCTCCCGGGAGTTCGCGGTGAAGACCGGCGGCGAGAACATGCTCGCCAAGTACAACGAGATCGTCACCCCGCCCGCGGGGACGCACCTGTCCAAGAGCGAGCTCGCCCGGCTCAAGGACATCCAGAAGAACCTGGGCACCACCATCGGGACGGCCACCACCTCCGACGACCGCGCCGGCCACCCAGACCCGGCCATCACCAAGTTCCAGGACGACCTGCTCGAGGCCGGCCGCCGCGATTTCAACGCCAACCCCACCGAGACCCCCTACGGCCTCAGCGGCTACCAGCTGACCAGCAGCCTGATGAGCCACGGGAAGTGGGACAAGGACTTCCTCCAGGCCTACGGAAACGACCTCCTCACCGCCGAGACGAACGGCACCAACGGCGGCCAGAACCCGGACGCCTACTGGACCGGCAACATGACCCGTTCCCTGGGACCGGCGAACATCGGCGCGCTCGACCCCATGACGGGCTTCATGGACGCCCTGGGCCACAACCCGGCGGCCTCCACCGCGTTCCTCTCCTCCGAGTCGGAGGTCAACGGCGAAAAGGTCGACCACCTCGACTACCTGATGAAGGACCGCCACTGGCCGGAAGGCGCGGGCTTCACCGGCGACTCGAAGAACCCCAGCGGCTACGACAACCTGGGGCACGCCCTGGAGTCCGCGACCACGGGGCACCCGTACGACGCCAGCCCCTCGGCGGACACCCCGGCGCACAACGCGGCCCAGGCCCGCCTGATGGAGGAGGTCGTCCACTCCGTCTCCCAGGACTCCGAGCTCGCCCACGACGGGATGCAGGACAGCCTCGGCCGGATGGCGGGCGAGTACATGCCGGACATCCACCAGTCCCTGACGAACGACCGCTCGGGGAACCGGGACCAGTTCTACCCGATCGAGGGCACCGCGGCGCACCTGAACGAGCAGGACACCTCCCGCTTCCTCATGACCGTCGGAAAGGACCCGGACGGCTACGCGGCGGTCAACCTCGCCGAGAGCGCGTACACCTCCAACCTCATCGACTACCACCTGCAGCACCCCGAAGCGTTCGACGGGTCCACGGACACCGCGCTGCGGGAGATCGCCAGGTCCTCCGGCGAGGTCCAGGGGAGCATCGCGATCGGCCGGCGCGAGTCGGACATCGGCGACGCCGTGGAGGCCGACAAGGCCTACAACGACGCCATGGGGAGAGCCGGCAGCTACGCGTCCGGGATCGTGGGCACCGGCATCGGTGTCGGCACGTCCTTCATCGCCACACCTGCCGTCGGCGCGGGCGTCGGCGGCGTGGCGACCACCGTCACCGGGGACCTGATCAACCAGATCGTCAGCGGTTCCGAACGGGACACCATGGGCAACGCGGTGTATTCCAGCGGCACCGACTGGGAGGACGCGAAGTACTCCACCACCGCGGTCCTCCAGGACGCCTACCGGAACTCCGCGCAGGCCCAGGGACAGGGCCACGTCGCCGACTACCAGAACATCCTGGCCAACGAGGTCGAGGTGGGCTTCCACTCCGCCGACAGCAACCTGGACGGCTACGGGCAGGACAAGAGGGGAACCGGGCAGGGCTGACCACCGGGCCCCGGAGGGGCCCGGCCACCACGACGGACACCGCCGACACGGTCGGCCCAGGCATCGCGGACAGGGATTACGGCACATGAAGTGGAACGACCGGATTTCGCTCCGGAAGAACGGCAGGCGCAGGCTGCTCGTCTCAGCGGTGACGCTCGTCGCCCTGGGCGCGGGATGCTACGGATTCCAGCTGCAGTACCCGGCCGCGAAGGCAGGCCGGGCCTGCGGCGGGATGCTGCCGGTCGACCCGGTGCTGGATCTCGCCGGGAAGTCCCGGATGAGCCTGTTCGGCGGGGGCTTCGACGTCGGCAGCCGGCAGTTCGACGTGTCCGACGACGTGAAGGAGCCCGCGGGCCTCGCCGTGCGGTGCGACGTCGGTGGCGTCGAGATATCCGTCGAGACCACGGCGGGCGCCCTCAATGCCTTCGGCGTCTACACGTTCCAGGACGAGCAGGAGTCGCTCCCCGTGCCCTTGGACGCGGGCTGGCAGGGCTTCATGGTCACCAAGGACGCCGGAGCGACCGCGTCCGTGGTGCTCGGCTGCAAGAACTGGGCGCCCGACGAAGGCGGCGGGATACTCGTGACGGCCGCGTCCCCGTCCGGCACCGAGGTCACCGACGACGTGCGCCTCGCCCTGGCCCGCACCGTGACCGGGACTGCGCAGCGAGCGGCGGACAGCACCGGGTGCGCGGCGGAGCCGGGTGACGCGGCCAAGCTGACGGCCCCGGCGGCGTCCGCCACCACCGTGCCGGCCGCCGAGGCCGAGGGCACCTGCAA
Organism: Streptomyces sp. PA03-1a; assembly: GCF_033792805.1. Classification (NCBI taxonomy): domain Bacteria; kingdom Bacillati; phylum Actinomycetota; class Actinomycetes; order Kitasatosporales; family Streptomycetaceae; genus Streptomyces; species Streptomyces sp. PA03-1a. The sequence goes on along the minus strand of NZ_JARAVO010000067.1, from coordinate 10,658 downwards.
GGGGCTGACCTCCGCCACCGAGGTACGCGAGACACCCGCGGAGGCAGCGCCGGTGGAGGAGTGCGTGCTCTCGGGCCACCTGCAGCTGGCCGCCGCGTACGGCCCCTTCAACGACAACTCCCAAGCCGTCATGAACGGCGCCTACGGGGGGCACGACAAGCCCTCGGGAGCCGACGGCACGTCGGTGTGGACCTCGGCCACCTGCCCGGGGGCCCTGGGCATCGGCTACTTCCACGCGTCGCCGGTCGACGGGAGCGACCGGCGCTTCACCTCGAAGCCGCTCACCGCCTCCGAGCGGGCCGATCTGCAGCGCTTCGCCGAGCAGTCGGCCGCGCGCCACGGGTGCGGCAGCCCCGCGAAGCTCTCCTGACGGCCCCGCTTGCTCGCTCTGCGGACAGCGAGAAGGACGGCACGGCGCAGCCCCGCGCTTGCTGCGGGAAAGGTCGCTTTCAGGCCCCGGCTACTGGTTCGACCACTGCTGCCCCGGGCCCTGCGGTTGCTGCTGGTACGGATTGCCGCCCTGGCCCGGATACTGCTGCTGGTGCGGCGGCTGCCCGTACTGCGGCTGGCCGTTGCCGCCCCAGCCGGAGGGCGTTCCTGGCCCGCCCGGGCCGCCACCGTTGTTGCCCTTGTTGCGGCGCGCCAGCTTCACGATCAGGAAGACGACGAGCGCGAGCACCAGCAGACCCACCACGCCGATCAGGCTGAGCGCGATGACCTGCTTGCGGTCGGCGGCCGCCTGCTCGTCGTCGCTCATGCCGCCGCCGATGGCGTTGGGGGCGGAGGCGGACGGGTTGTCCGTGGTGCCCTGGCCGTCACCGCTCTGCCCGGCCTGCAGCGACTCCGGCACTTCGAGCGGGCCGAACTCGGGCCCCGCGGGGATGTCCTGGGTCAGGGCTGCGAGAGGCTGGATGAAGCCGTAGCCATAGTGCTTGTCCGGGAGGGACAGGCCCTTTGCGGACGGGGGGAGACCGGCGGTCTTGGTCAGGCGGTTGACGATCTGCCCCGCGGTCAGGTCCGGGAACTTCGCCCGGAGCAACGCCGCCGCGGCGGAGACGAAGGCCGTCGAGTCGGACGTGCCCGTACCCGATCGGTACGTGGTGTCGGACTTTCCACCGGCCGACACGATGAACGTGGCAGGCGCAGAGACGAGGATCTTCTCGCTGTAGTTCGAGTTCTCCCAGATCTCGGCGTTGTTCTTGACCCCGCCGACGGCCACGACCCCTGGATAGCCGGCCGGGTAGCCCGCCGGACCGCCGTCGTTGCCGGCGCCGACGACAATGAGGACGTCCTTCTGCAGTGCGTAGGCGATCGCCTTGGTCTCCGCCTCCTCGGCGATGGGACCGGCGAATTCCTGCGAGATGTTGATCACGGAGGCGCCATGGTCCACGGCGTAGCGGATCGAGGAGGCGAAGCCGTCGCCTTGGCGGCCGTCGTCCCTGATGTCCAGGATCTTGGCCTTCGGGGCGAGTCCCATCACGCCGTCGGCCCCACCGGCGCCGTGGCCGTGAGCAGCGATGATCGAGGCCATGCCGGTTCCGTGATCATCGTCGGGGTCCTGGTCCGACATCCCCCCGTTCACGAAGTCCTTGCCCTTGATCACGTTGCCCTTGAGGTCCACGTGGCCGGCGTTCACCCCGGCGTCGATGACCGCGACGGTGACTCCCTTGCCTTGCGAGACCTTCCAGATCGACTGCGCGTCGAAGGCCTCCAGCGGCCACTGGTCCTGCCTGGTCTGGTCCGCCGAGGCCGGCGACGCAGACGCGAAGATCAGTGCACTCACGAGAGCTGCGCCGGCTGCTGTGCGCAGCGTCCGTGCGAAGGGCATCTCCAGTCCTCTCTCAGGGCAGTGTGGGAGCGCGACACTCCGTCGTGCCGCACCCCCACACTTTCTACATGCTGACGGGCACCGACTGACTACTCGATGACCCGGGGAGCGTTGTTGCGCTCGGGCGTCCAGGTCTCCTCGTCCTCGACCAGGTAGTCGGGACGCTCGCCCTCGCGGCGCTCTTCCTCTTCCGTCCGATCGGTCTGGCCGCGGCCCATCATGCGGTTCGCGCCCCTGCCGGCGTTGCCGCCACTGCCGGCACCCGCCGCGCCGCGGCTCCTGTGCAGGCCCGAGCCGCCCGGCGTACCGCGGGTGCCCGAACCGGTGCCCTTGGCGGCACCGACGACGCCGCCGCCACGGCGGGCGAGGCTGCCGCCCCGCCCGGCGGACGCGCCGCCTCTGCCGCCTGCACCCGCGCCCGCACCACCGGCGCCGGGCATACCGCCGCGGCCCGCAGCGCCACCGCGTCCGGCACCACCTGCACCTGCGCCGCCCGCCGTACCGCCACGTCCACCGAGGCCGCCCAGGACTCCCGCACCGGCTCCGGCACCGGCCGAGCCACCGGCGCCCACGCCACCGACACCGCCGACTCCGCCGCCGACACCCGCGGTCCCGCCGCCGTACCCGCCGGACCCGGCGGTGCCTCCGGCGATGCCGTCGATCGCAGTACCCACCTGCGGCTTGGTGCTGGCCACCGGCTTCTGCACACCACCGGTGATGCCCGATTCACGGGGCGACTTCACCTCGCGCGACGGCGTGAGGGTGCCGGTGGTGCCCCCCGTCCTGCCGCGGCCGGTGTCGCTGGGACGGGGGCTGCCGACCTCGGAGGGGATCGGCATGGGTACGGGCGCGACGCCGCCCGGGTCTCCGGGGTAGTCGTCGCGGTCGTCGACGCCGCCGCCCGGCGGCGGCTTCCTCGTCCACGTCCCCATCGTCTTGGACTGCGCGTTGTAACCCGCGCCGAGTTGCTCCATCTTCACAGCCATCTCGAGCTGTGCTTCCTTGCCCGCCGACAGCGAGCCGCGGTTCTTGTCGAGCGCGGACTGCGTGCCCATCCCGTTGCCGAGGTCGGAGTGAAGCTGCGCGTCGCTGCGGTCGAACCCGTCGCCGAGGGCGTCGCCGAAGCTGGACAGGGTGCCCGGCTTCTCCATCGCGTCGACCTGCGGCTTGATCGTCTTCAGGATCGACGCCGCGTTGGTCATCGCCTGCGACGTGTACCGCGCGTACGTCGAGCAGTCGCTGATCATCTTGGTGATGACCTTCGCCTGGGCCTTGAAGCCCTCGGCCGCGGCGCCCTCCCAGTGCTGGGTGATGTGCTCGACGGCCGCGTCGAACACGGACTTGGCACTGCCGCTCCCCACCACGAGCTGGTCGTGGACCTGCATCCAGCCCTTGGCACAGGACTCGACCTCGACGTGGTCGGCGTTGGCGACCATGCCCTTCATCTGGTCCATGTTCTTGGTGCCGGCGAAGTCCGTGCTGTGCTCACCGACGTAGCACTGGGTGGGGGCGTTGTACTCGTAGTACGCCCCTTCGGTGTCAGTCATTGGTTAACCCCCTTGGCGACCGGCACGACGTTCCTCACTGCCCTCACTGCGCCCATCCTCAGCCCTTGCCAGAGCCGGACATACCGCTCTGCGCGTCGTATTCGGCGTCCGAATAGTGGCCGTGCACCTTCTTCGTCTTGCTGCCGAAATCGTTCATGACACGATGGATGTACGCGACGACCGACTCGATGTGCGTCTTCATGTCCTCGTGCGCACGCGCCAGTTTCTCGGCTTCGTCGAATCCGGCGCCGAGCGCGCCGGGCGGCAGGTAAGTGTCGTTCTTGGCACAGACGTTGGCCACGCCCAGTTGGCTGATGACGCCGTTGAGCTTGGTGATCGTGTCCTCAAGCTCACTCAGATCGACCTTGTACTGGTCACTCATCGTGTCGCTTCCCCGTTCCTACTCATGTGTTGATCCCTCGCTTGCGACGCCAGTCGCCCAGCACCACGCCACCGCCCACCAGCAGCGCGACACCGCCGATCGCGCCGCCGACCGTGTAGACGGCGTAGCGCTCGGTGCGTTCCTGGGGGCTCTCGCCGAGGATGACGGTCGCCGCCTCGATCTTCTCGTGGGCCCCGGCGTTGACGACGGGGTCCGGCGTCGGGGCGTCCTTCGGGGTGGTGGCGTCGTCGTTGACGGCGGCCACGGGGTCGATGACGCCCCATCCGACGAAGTCGTCGCGGCCCGGCTTGCCGCGGTCCGCGGTCTGCTCGATCTGGGTGATGACCTGGCGGTAGGTCCAGTCGGGGTGCTTGGCCCGGATGAGGGCCGCGACGCCGGAGACGTACGGCGCGGAGAAGCTGGTGCCCTGGTCGATGCAGTGGCCGCCGAAGGGGACGGTGGAGACCATGTCGACGCCGGGGGCGGCGATGCCCACGAAGGAGCCGGGCTGCGAGAAGTTGGCGCGGGCGTTGTCGCGGTCGGAGGCGCCGACCGCCAGGACGCCGTCGTAGGAGGCGGGGTAGGTCAGCTTCTCCTGCCCCCCCGCGCCGTCGTTGCCGGCGGAGGCGACGATCAGCGCGTCGCGTTCCTGGGCGTACCTGACGGCCTGCTCCAGTGCGGAGTCGGGCGGCATCGCCGTGGCGGTGTCCTGCGAGATGTTGATGACCTTGGCACCGGCGTTCGCGGCGTACTTGATCGCCTCGACCATGGTGCTCACCGTGCCGCCGCCCTGGTTGTCGTTCTGGCGGATGGCGAGGATCGACGCTCGCGGGGCGATGCCGACGAAGCCGGTGTCCTTGGAGGGCCGGGCGGCGATGATGCCGGCGACCTTGGTGCCGTGACCGACCGGGTCCTTGGTGCCGTCGTTCTTGCGGTCCCGGTCGATCAGGTCCTTGCCCACGCCGAACTTGACGGCGGTGGCGAGCTGCCTGTTGTTCTTGTCGACGCCGGTGTCGATGACGGCGACGACCACCCCGAGGCCCTGGGTGTCCTTCCACAGCTGCTCGAGGACGATGCGCTGGAGCGACCAGGGCGTGCCCTTGATCACGTCGGACGGGAACGAGCACTGGGTGTCGTCGATCTGGAAGCGCCCGTCGTCGCCGTCGTCGGCGAGGACCGTGCGTACGTCGCCGGCGGACGACGCCGAGGCGACGCCGGCGGCCGGCAGGCCGAAGGCGGCGAGCGCCGCTGCTGCGGCGATGGCGGCGATGCGCCTCACGGCGTGCGATCCCACTGGTGTTCCGTCCTCCCGTTATGTGCGGTTCGTGGTCAAACCGCCGACGAGGGCGAGCACGTACGTCGCCGTACACGCCCGCCCTCATCACCTGTCACGCGGCCAGGCGCGCAATCAGCCCCAGATCTGCCGGTTCTTGTTCTCGGTGGCCTGGTAGCTCTGCGCGGCCGTGTCGAGGGCACGGGCGATGGCCTCCAGCGTCTGGTGCATGGACGCGGCGCGCTGGTCCCACTCGGTCTGCTTGGTGCGGTAGGCCTCCTGCGCGGAGCCCTCCCACGTGGTCGCGATCTTCTTCACGCCGGCCTCGAGGTCGTCCAGCTGGCGCTTGATGTTGTTGGCCGTCGTACGCACGTCGGTCGCGGCCTGGGAGATGGTCTGGAAATTGACCAGGATCTGCCCGGACATGTGATGTCTCCTCAGATGTTGGATTCGGATGGCTGGTCCGGCCGGCGCGGCGTCAGGTCACCGCGCGGGGACGGTCATCCGAACGGGTTGCTTCCCTGCGCCGAGATGCTCTGGATGGACGCGCGCTGCTCCTCCTCGGAGGCGGAGTAGTTCTTGGTGCTCGCGTCCACAGCTTCCTTGATGTCGCCCAGGATCTGATTGATCTTGTTGGCGTCCTCGTTCACCTGCGACTGCAGGTTGTTGTACGCCGTGGCGGCGGAGCCCTTCCACCCCGAGGTGATCGTGTCGATCACGGTCTGGAGGCGGCGGATCTCGCCCTGGATCGAGGAGTTGACCGTGGAGATGCGGTTGCTGAACGCAACCATCTCCTCCTCGGTCATGGTGAACTGCTGTCCAGCCATGTCTGGCGTCCCCCATGAGACGTAGAAGATCGGATTCGTCGCACATCGGAAGATGTGGTCGGTCTTCAACTCTAGCCAATAGCAGTGACAAGGCGAACAGGTACCCGGTTCCGTATCGGGATCCTGACCTTCATCACCAAACCCTCACGTTGCCACGGGTGTTGATGGCTTGGCCAATGGATTGTCAAATGCTCAATCAATACCCGTGAAGGTCCGCGGAAATACCAGTTCAGGAGCCCTGCGCCTGCTTCGCCGCGTTCACGTCGAGCGTCGGCCCGCTCGCGAGGAGGTCCGACCAGATCCGCGGCACCGGCACCGGGGAGTTCTTCGCGTAGCCGAGCTTGGTCTGCACGACGCCGACCGCGTCGTCCTGCTTGGCGGCGCCGCCGCTGTCGCTGTCGCCCGTCGTCGGCACCGAGTAACGCAGTCCGGTGTCGGTGACCAGGAAGATGGACCCGATGCGCTTGTCGGTACCGTCGTACGCCTTGTAGAAGAGGCCGCTACCGGGCGAGACGTAGGTGTTCGTACCGCTCTGCGCCACGTCCCGGGGGAACTTCTTCCCGGCCCACATCGTCATCGCCGGCTTCTTGGTCACCTTGTCGTCGACACCGCTGTACACGCTGCACGCGACGCTGCGACCGTCCTTCTCGTCCTGGGTGTTGGCCTGCGTGACCGCCTTCTCCGGCCAGCCGAGGTCGTCCATGAAGGTCTCGCTCGCCTGGGCCGAGGTGACTTCGCCCACGTTGACGGAGACCGCCTCCGGCGATCCGTCGTACAGCGACCTCGCCTGGGGGCTGTTCAGCAGCAGCTTCGCCATGAAGGCGGTGACGCGGACGACCCGGTCCCGCTGCACCACGTACTGGTCGTCGTTGGCCTTCAGCACCAGGCCGACCTTCGCGTGCCCGGCGCTCAGGCCCGGCGCGGTGGACGTCTCGCCCATGCCGTCGACCTGCGGGAAGGAGATGGCGGCGCCCGGCACGTTGTTGAGGGTCGACAGGAAGTCGGCGTCGACCTTCTGCGGCTGCGCGGAGGCGCCGAAGATGACCTGGCGCAGGGTGTTGACCAGTTCGGGCTGCTGCTTCCCGGCGGGGCCGCCGAGCAGGTAGGGGAAGCCCCGGTCCGTCACCAGGTACTGGTCGCCGCCGGGCACCTCGATGTACATGGCCTCGTCGTCACGGAGCTGGTTCGCGCCCCCGACCAGGGCCGCCTCCTTGGGCTTCTGCTGGTTGATGACGAGGACCGCCCGCTGGGCCGAGCGGTCCGTGCCGCCGCCCGGGGTCTCGCACAGCGCCCAGGTCTTGGGCTTGCCGGCGTCGTCCTGGCTGGGCAGCCGGTCCGGGGCGTAGGGGATGCCGATGGTGCTGCCGAGCGTCATGCCGCTGTTGTCGAGCACCGACTCCTTGACCTTGATGACCTCGAACTTCTCGGGGTCGAGCAGCAGTCGGGCGGAGGCGAGGTTGAGCACGGGGTGCAGCTGCGCCTCGCCGTTGGTCTTCAGCACGACGTAACGGGTGGTGGACTCGTCGCCGACGATGACCTTCTGGGCGGGGGTGTCCCAGCCCTTGGGCGCGGCGGGCTTCAATATGCCCCAGAATCCGAAGCCGACGACGACCAGCAGACCCACGACGAGGCTCGGGGCGACGGTCTTCAGCGGGCGCGGGGCGGCCTCCTCCGAACCGTGCGGGGAGGGCTGGAGAAACGCGGCCACCGTGCGCCTGCGCGCGAACGAGTAGGCGTTCAGCTCATCCCTACGTGTCGCCATCCCTGCGTCAACTCCCCGTATGTCGCTGCTTTGTTGTGGCGTTCCCCGGTCCCGTCTGTCCGCCGCGGTGGCGGCTGTGGTGACGGCTGTGATGAGGGGGACCCCTACTATGCCGTGTGACGATCGCACCGTACGGTACGGGGTAGCGCGATCGGCCCGCCAGCGGCACCCGGAGCGTCCCACGCCGGCAGGGCGACGGACGCGAGCGAGCGCTGGACGGCGCCGGGCGCCGCCCACGCGGCACAGGTACCAGCAGAAGCAGAAGGGTTGTACGGGGGATGACCACCGCGACCAGGTCCCGGCGCAGTCCGGGCGACGAGCCACCGGAGCAGTACGCCGGACCACCCGGGAGCGGGCACGGCGGCTCCCCCACGGCGCGGGCCGGGGCGGCGGCCCCGGTGATGACCCGCAGGCCCGGGAGCATAGGCCCCGTGCGGGTGCAGCAACTCGTGCTGATCGAGCTGGCACTCGCACTGCTGCTGGGCGGCTGGCTGATCCACGAGGTGGTCGGGCCCGTCGTGGCCGCGGTCATCGCCGTTCCGCTGCTGCTCTTCGGCCTGCTGCGGCGGCGCGGCCGCCCGATGCCGGAGTGGATGGCCAGCGCCCGCGCCCTGAAGGCCCGTCAGCGGCGCAACGCCGCCGGCGTCCCGCAGGGCACCGACCCCGGTTTCGTACCGGCCGTGGAGTGCGACCCGGCGCTGCGCACCTACGGGTACACCGACGAGCGCGAGCAGCGCGAGATCGGCATGATCGGCGACGGCACCTTCCTGACGGCCGTCGTCCAGGTGCAGGCGGTCGACGAACCGCTGCGCCCGGCCCGCGGAGTCCGCTCGCTCCCCCTGGAGCTGCTGAACGGCCTGCTGACGGTGGACGACATCCGGCTCGCGTCGGTCCAGGTCGTCCAGCACACCCAGCCCGCCCCCGCCCCGCACCTGCCCCCGCAGGCGCTGGCCGCGCGCTCCTACGCACCGCTGCAGGCGCAGAGCCGGACGCCGGGGCTGCGGCTCACCTGGATCGCGATCAAGCTCGACCCCGAACTGTGCCCGGAGGCGGTGCAGGCGCGCGGCGGCGGCATGGCCGGGGCGCGGCGCGCCCTGCTGCGGGCCGCCGACCACCTGGTGAGCCGGCTGGTGGGCACCGGGCTCGAGGCCCGCGTGCTGACCGAGCCCGAGATCATCGCCGCCGTGGCGACGTCGAGTTGCGTGAACCCCCTCGCCACGACGGGCGGCGCCGCCCTCGACGGCAGCCGCCAGGCACGCCGTACCTCCGAGAGCGCGCGGGCGTGGCGGTGCGACGACCGCTGGCACACGACCTACTGGGTCAGCCGCTGGCCGCAGCTGGGCACCGGCGCCGCCGCGCTGCCCGACCTGGTCGGCCTGCTGACCTCCTCGCCCGCGCTGGCCAGCACCTTCTCGCTGGTCCTCGCACCGGGCGGCAGCCGGGCGGCGCTGCTGTCCGGGTACGTGCGGCTGACCGGCCGCAGCGAGAACGAACTGGTCGAGGCCCGGCACCAGTTGGAGCGCCGCGCGACCGCGTCCCGGCTGGGCCTGGTGCGGCTGGACCGCGAGCAGGTGCCCGGCATCCTGGCCACGCTGCCCTTGGGAGGTACCCGCTGATGTCGGCTCCGACCGTTCCCGCCTTCGGCGGACAGCGCCCCGGCGCGGGCTCCGGTTTCCCCGGCGGCGGGCCCCGCCCCTCGCACCTGCCGCAGGGCGCCGACCCGCGCGGCTCCTCCTTCGCCGGCGCCGGACGGCGCACGCTGCGTGCCGCGTTCGGGCTGCTCGGACCGCGCCGCGACCGGCACACCCTGACGCCCGGGCAGTTGTCCGGGCTGTCCCTGCCGATCGGTGACGACGGTGTCGTCATCGGGATCGACGCCGCCAACCAGCCCGCCGTGCTGGCGCTGAGCCGCCCGGCCCGGCTCGACGTCGTGCTGGTCGGCAGCATGTGGCTGGCGCAGGTGCTGTCGCTGCGCGCCGCCGCGACCGGTGCCCGGGTCGCGGTGGAGACCGCCCGACCCCAGTCGTGGGCGCCGATGGCGCAGGCGGCGGGCGGCGGCCAGCAGTGCGTGACGGTGCACGAGGTCGGGCGGATCGCCCCGCAGGGTCCTTCGGTGCACAGCCCCGTCGTCATCGTCCGTGACTGCGGCGCCCGTCCGCCGCGCAGCCGGGTGGCGGCGCAGTCCTGGCAGTCGGTCATGACCCTGCTGCCGTACCTGGGGCCGACGGCCCCGCGGTTGCTGGCCGGCGCCGACGTGGTGGGGCTGCAGCGGGTCTCGCCCCAGGAGGCCGAGGTCATCGGCCAGGTGATGGGCCTGTCGGAGGCCGACGTGGCCGCGCTGCCGACGCTCGGCGACAACGTGACGATGTGGTGCACGCGCAAGCGCCGGCAGTTCGTGATGACGCAGCCCACGGACGCGGAGTCCGGCCTTCTGGGACCGGCCCGGCGGGTGGACTGACCCGGGGCCACCCGCCGGGGCGTTCCGGACGCTCTCGTGCCGCGGCGGTTACCCGGCCGCGGCACGGGGCATGGGCACAGGGGTCCCGGTATCCGCAGCAGCCGTGTCCACGCGTGGACGGCGCGGCTCCGTGCGCGGCGAACGGTGCATCACGTCGGCGTTCCGGTCGTGATGCCGACGGCGCTTGCCCTACCCACGGGCCGGATGATTAGGCTCTTCCGGTGAGCCGCGGCAGCTGTGCCGCGGGAACTCCGAGACGGGGGAATCGCGTCCGCTCCGACGGACCGGGCGCGTACTTGAGTTGACCAGGAGGCACAAGTGAGCAGCGATCAGGACGACATCCGCACCGGCGGGGCCGTCCCGGACGGGGATCAGTCCGACGCGGACCTCACGGGCGAGTTCCAGATCGACTACGCGCCGCCGTCCTGGTACACGCAGCAGGCGGGAGGAGGCGCGCCCACGCCCTCACCCGCTCCCCCGGCTCCGGCCCCGGCTCCGGCTCCCGCGGTGAGCCCGCCGGTGGCGGCCGCGCCCGAGGCGACGTCGCCGCAGGAGCCGCAGGTGCCGCAGAACCCCCGTCC
>NZ_JARAVO010000066.1:0-39285 GCF_033792805.1 Streptomyces sp. PA03-1a | reverse complement strand
GGCGGTGGGGCCGCCCGGCCCGGGCGGCCCCACCGCCCCCGCGGTGCTGGAGGCCGTCGGCATCGGCAAGCGCTTCCCCGGTGTGGTGGCGCTCGACGACGTCTCCTTCACCCTGCGCCGGGGCGAGATCCACGCGCTCGTCGGCGAGAACGGCGCCGGCAAGTCCACCCTCATCAAGGTCCTCACCGCAGTGCACCGCCCGGACGCCGGCGAGGTACGGCTCGACGGCCGCGCGGTCGCCTTCGCGCGGCCCTCCGAAGCCCAGCACGCCGGGGTCACCACGATCTACCAGGAGGTCAACCTCGTCCCGCTGATGAGCGTGGCGCGGAACATCTTCCTGGGCCGCGAGCCCAAGAACCGCCTCGGTCTGATCGACTTCCCGCGGATGCACCGGGAGGCGGCCGCGCTGCTCGCGGGCTTCGGCGTCACCGCCGACGTCCGCCGCCCGCTCGGCAGCCTCGGGGTGGGCACCCAGCAGATGGTGGCGCTGGCCCGCGCGGTGTCGGTGCGGGCCAAGGTCGTCGTGATGGACGAGCCGACCTCGGCGCTGGAGCCGCGCGAGGTCGAGACGCTCTTCCGGGTCATCGGCGACCTCCACGACCGGGGCATCTCCGTCCTGTACGTCAGCCACCGGCTCGAGGAGCTGTACCGGATCTGCGACCGGGTCACGGTGCTCCGCGACGGGCGCCTGGTGCACACCGGCGACCTCGCGGACCTGGACCGGATGCAGCTGGTCGCGATGATGCTGGGCCGCGAGGTCTCCGAGGTGCGCCGGCACGGGCGGACCGGCTTCGGCGAGGACCACCACCCCGACCGCAAGGCGGTGCTCACCGCCGCCGGGCTGAGCCGGCGTCACGTCCTGGACGACATCTCGCTGGAGCTGCACCCCGGCGAGGTGCTGGGCCTGGCGGGGCTGCTGGGCTCGGGGCGCAGCGAGACCGCCAAGGCGCTGGCCGGGGCGCTGCCGCTGGACTCGGGATCGGTGACGGTCGCCGGGAAGCGGCTGGGCCGCCCCTCCCCCGCCGCCGCGATCCGCGCGGGCATCAGCCTGCTGCCCGAGGACCGCAAGGCGGAGGGCATCGTCCCGGGGCTGTCGGTGCGCGAGAACATCGTGCTGGCCGCCATGCCCCGGCTGTCCCGGGCCGGCGTCGTCTCACGGGCCCGCCAGGACCGCGTGGTCGAGATCTTCATGGAGCGCCTGCGGATCAAGGCCTCGGGACCCGAGCAGAAGGTCGGCGAGCTCTCCGGCGGCAACCAGCAGAAGGTGCTGCTGGCCCGCTGGCTCTGCCTGGAGCCGAAGGTGCTCCTCCTCGACGAGCCGACGCGCGGCATCGACGTGGGCGCCAAGGCCGAGGTGCAGGCGCTGGTGGACGAACTGGCCCAGGAGGGACTGGCGGTGCTGCTGATCTCCTCCGACATCGAGGAACTCGTGGAGGGCGCCGACCGCCTCGTGGTGCTGCGCGGCGGCGCCGTGGCCGGCGAACTGACCGGCGAGCAGGTCGGCGAGGGGGACCTCCTGGGGGTCCTCGCGGCCCACGCGCCCGCCGTCCGGGACGCCGCCGCGGCCGGGGAGGTGCGGCACGATGGCTGAGCTCTCCCCGGCCGTGCAGCGGGGCCCGGTCGGGCTCCCCTCCCCCGCCTGGTTCCAGGCGTACGGGGTGTACGCGGCGGTGGCCGTGCTGGTCCTGTTCAACGCCGTCTTCACCGACCACTTCCTGACCGCGGCCAACCTGCGCACCCAGCTCGTCCAGGTGGCCCCGGTGGTCATCGTGGCGCTGGGCATGGCGCTGGTGATCGGCACGGAGGGGGTGGACCTGTCGGTGGGGTCCGTCATGGCCCTCGCCGCGGCCCTGCTGCCGCTGTACCTGGGGTACGGACTGCTGTCCGCGCTGCTCATGGCGCTCGCCGCCGGGGCGGTGGTGGGCGCGGTCAACGGCACCTTGGTCGCGGTGGTGGGTCTGCAGCCCATCGTGGCCACCCTCGCGCTGTTCGTGGGCGGCCGGGGCCTGGCCCTGGTCCTCGCCGACGGGCAGCTCAAGCAGATCGCCAACCCGGGTCTGCTGGGCCTGGGCACCGACGACGTCCTGGGCGTCCCCGTGGTCGTGCTGATCGCCGGGGTGCTCGCCCTGCTGGTCGCCGGGGTCGTGCACCGCACCACCTTCGGCCGCCAGTTGGTCGCGATCGGCGGCAACCGCGCGGCCGCCGGGCTGGCCGGGCTGCCGGTGAAGCGGGTGCTGATCGGCGTGTACGTGGTGTGCGGGGTGCTCGCGGCCCTGTCCGGGGTGCTGGCCACCGCCCGTCTGACGGCCAGTGACCCGTCCACGCTGGGCACCCTGATGGAACTGTCCGCGATCACCGCGGTGGTGGTCGGCGGGACCCCGCTCACCGGCGGCTCCGTGCGCGTCCTGGGCACGGTCTGCGGAGCGCTGCTGATGCAGCTGCTGCGGGCCACCCTGGTCAAGCACGACCTCCCCGACTCCACCGCGCAGATGGCCCAGGCCGTCATCATCCTCGTCGCCGTCTACGTCGCCCGGGAGCGTCGATCCCGATGAAGTCACTCATCACGCCCCGCTCCGCCGGGGCGACGCCGGAGCCGCCCGCCGTGGCGGCGGCCCGTGCCGGGGACCGGCGGCGGCTGGCCGTGCTGGTGCAGCGGCAGGGCGTGCTCGCCGTCCTCCTGCTGCTGGTGCTGGTCTCCTCCTTCGTCTTCCCGTCCTTCGGAACCCTCGCCAACGCGCAGAACGTCACCGTCCAGGCCTCCTTCCTGGCGATCGTGGCGCTCGGCATGACCCTCGTCGTCATCACCGGCGGCATCGACCTGTCGGTCGGCTCGGTCTTCGCACTCGGCGGTGTCCTCGCGGCGTGGGCCTCGCAGTACGGGATGCTGCCGGCGCTGCTGCTGCCGCTCGCGGTGTGCGGTCTGCTCGGCACCGTGCACGGTCTGCTGATCGCGCGGGCGGGGATGGCCCCGTTCATCGTCACCTTGGCGGGGCTGCTGGCCGCCCGGGGACTGCTGCTGGCCCTGACCGACGAGGGCGCCGACACCTACCTGGTACCGCACGGTTCGGCCTTCGCCGAACTCGGGCAGGGCACGGTGGCCGGGTTCGGCCTCCCGGTCCTGGTCGCGCTGGTGCTGTTCGCCGTCGGCGGGCTGGTGCTCCAGCGGACCTCCTTCGGGCAGTCGCTGTTCGCGGTGGGCGGCAGCCCGGACGCGGCCACGCTGATGGGCCTGCCGGTGGCCAGGACCCGCGTGCTGGTGTACACGATCAGCGCACTGCTCGCGGGGTTCGCGGGTGCCCTGAACGCCGCCCGGCTCTCCTCGGGCGTGACCATCATCGGCGTCGGCATGGAGCTGGACGCCATCGCCGCGGTCGTGATCGGCGGCACCCTGCTGATCGGCGGTGCGGGATCGGTCAGCGGCACCCTGTGGGGCGTCCTGGTCCTGGCGGTGATCCAGAACCTCATCAACCAGATCGGCTCCCTCAATTCCTCGTACCAATCGGTGGTCAGCGGCGGCTTCCTTATCGTGGTGGTCGTGGCCCAGCGGTATCTCGCGCGGGGACCGCGCACCACATGACCGTGCCGGTGCCGGTGGACCGCGCGCGGCCCTCCGGCACCGGCCCAACCCGGAGGGAGCGCCGTGGGCGTCAGCCTCAAGGACGTCGCGCAGCGCGCGGGAGTGTCCATCAAGACCGTCTCGAACGTCGTGAACGGCTACCCGCACGTCACACCCGCGATGCGCGCGCGGGTCCAGCAGGCGATCGACGAACTGGGCTACCGGCCCAACCTCACCGCCCGGCACCTGCGCAAGGGCCGCACCGGCATCATCGCGCTGGCCCTGCCCGAGCTCGGCAACCCGTACTTCGCCGAGCTGGCCGGCGCCGTCATCGACGCCGCCGCACGCCACGACTACACCGTGCTGCTCGACCACACCGCGGGCGAACGGCGCAAGGAGATCCTGGTGACCCAGGGCTTCCGCACCCATGTGATCGACGGGCTGATCCTCTCGCCGATCGAACTGGAGGCGTCGGACCTGCTCGCCCGGGACGACAGTTCACCCCTGGTGCTCCTCGGGGAGCGCGAGTACGACGCCCCGTACGACCACATCGTGATCGACAACGTGGCCGCGGCGCGCAGCGCGGTGCGGCACCTGGCGGGGACGGGACGCCGGCGGATCGCCTTCATCGGCGCCCGCAGCGAGGTCGCCCGGCAGCCCGCGCACCTGAGACTGCGCGGCTGGCGCGAGGAGCTGGCCGCCTGCGGGCTCCCGCACGGCGACGACCTCGTCGCGACCGCCTCCGGGTACGGCCGGGCCGACGGCGCCCAGGCGATGACCGACCTGCTGGACCGCGGGGCGCTGCCGGACGCGGTCTTCGCCTACAACGACCTCCAGGCCATAGGGGCCCTGCGGGTGCTCGTCACCCGGGGGCTGCGTGTGCCGGAGGACGTCGCGCTCGTGGGTTTCGACGACATCGAGGAGGGGCGCTACGGCACGATCACCCTGACCACGATCTCGCCGGACAAGAAGGCCATCGCCCGCCAGGCCGTCGACTGCCTCGTGCAGCGCCTGACCGGCCCGCCGGACGCCCCGCCGCGCCGCGTGCGCCCCGGGTTCGACCTGGTCGTCCGCGAGTCCACCCTGGGCCGCGGTCACTGACCCGCCGTGCGCGCCGCGCGGGCCGGCTCGGCGTCGTACTGTCCGGCGTCGAAGTGCAGTTCCGGCGGGGGCCGCGTGAACGGCCCCCGCCAGGCGGTCCACTCCACGACGGCGCCGCTGCGGCGCACGTGGACCGACAGGTGACCGCAGCAGCCGCCGGTGCACTCGGGTTCCCCCAGCTCGACGCGACCGCCTACGACGGTGGCGGCCAGCGGGCCCGGCCGGCCCGGCAGCGCCCACGCCGCGAACGGACCGCGCCCGCCCGGTCCGAGCAGTTCCGCGACCAGGTCCTCCCCGTCGACCAGCAGCCGCAACCGGGCGACGGCGTACCGGCCGTCCGGCGGCAGCACCTCCAGCCCGAGCCGGTTGAACATCGGCCGTCCGCTCCCCCCGGCCTGGTATCGACCCTCACCGAACCCTTCCAGCGCGGAACGGTACGCGTACGCACCGACGAGCACGCCGGCGTCGGCCTCGGCCTGGCCATCGTGCAGAGCATCGTCCGCGCCCACGACGGGACCCTCGACCTGGCCCCCCGCCCCGCCGGCGGTCTCCTCGTCACCATTCGGCTTCCCGGCACGCCGTAGGGCCCGGCGGTCACACCGTCCCGGCGTCCGAGCCCGTGATCGTCCGGCTCGGCGAGGAGACCGCCGGGTGGCTCCATCCGGAGCTCCCCCTCCTCCTCGCCCTGGCGGCGCGCTGATGCGCCCGGCGGTCGGCGGAGTCGGCGTCGAGGTCCCACGTGATCAGATCCGTCGCCTCCGCCCGCTCCTGGAGCTGGGTGAAGATCCGCTGCCACGTCCCGTCCCGCTGCCAGCGGTGGAACAGGTCGTACACCCGGGCCCACGATCCGTACTGCCCTGGCACGTCCCGCCAGGGGACCCCGGTGCGGACCCGGAACCGTATGCCGTCGATCAGTTGCCGCCGGGTCCATATCGGCGGCCGACCGGCCTTCTTGCCCTTCGGCAGCAACGGCTCCAGCACAGCCCACTGCTCGTCCGTCAGATCTCCACGCGCCACGAACCAAGATCATCTCATACCTTTTCTTTACCAACCGTTCGTTCCAGATTGTGTTAGCCTCCGATGACAGGCGGGACCGAGCCCGCGGAAACCCCCTCGACACACGCATGGAGCGCACATGTCCCACCGTCTGGAATCCAAGGTCGTCATCGTCACCGGAGGAACATCGGGGATGGGCGCCGCCTTCGCCCGGCGCGCCGCGTCCGAGGGCGCGACCGTCGTGATCGGCGCGCGCGACAAGGCCCGCGGCGAGGCGACCGTGGCCGGGATCGAGGCCGCGGGCGGCCGCGCATCCTTCCTGCCGACGGACGTCACCGCCGAGGACGACGTCGCCCGTCTCGTCGACTACGCGGTGACCGAGTTCGGCGGCCTGCACGGGGCGTTCAACAACGCCGGCGGCGGCGACAACCAGCGCACCTTCGGCACCACCGACGCGGCCTTCTGGCACCACATGATCGCCACCAACCTGACCAGCGTCTTCTACAGCCTCAAGCACGAACTCCCGGCGATCGCCGCTTCGGGAGGCGGGTCGATCGTGAACAACGCCTCGACGGCGGCCGTGGTCGGCGACGCGGGCATGCCGGCCTACGTGGCCGCCAAGCACGGCGTGGTGGGCCTGACCCGCTCCGCGGCGCTGGACTCGGCCAAGGCGGGCGTCCGCGTCAACGCGCTGGTCACCGGGCTGATCGACACCCCGCTGTGGCGTGCCGCCGTCCAGGCCTACCCCGGGATCGAGGACCGGTTCCTGGAGCGGATCCCCGCCGGACGGGCGGGCGCGGAGGCGGACGTGGCCGCCTTCGCCGCCTTCCTGCTCAGCGACGAGAGCAGCTTCGTCAACGGCGCCGCGCTCGCGATCGACGGCGGCTTCACCGCGCAGTGAGCGGCCCGGCGGGCTCGGGTCAGCCGAGGGCGTCCAAGGCGGCGTCGACGACGGCCGTCAGCGCCTCCCGGTCGGGATTGACGGCCCCCATGACCCGCAGGCCGTGCATCGTGACGACGAGGTACCGGGCGAGGTCCCGCGCGTCGCGCTTGCCGGACACCTGGCCGTCCGCCTGCGCCTCCGCGACGACCTGGGCCAGCGCATCCTCCAGCAGCGCGGTCGTCGACTCCACGTGCGTGGCGACCCGAGGATCGTGCGCGACGCGCTCCATGGCCGCGCCGACGATCAGACAGGCCCGCCGGCTGCCGTCGCGCGCGATCTCGTCGACCGCCGCGACCAGGACCTCGCGCAGCAACTCCCGGCCGGGCGCCCCGGCCCGCAGGGCCTCGACCAGGGGCAGGGCGTACCTCTCCCGGTAGCGGTCCATGGCCGCCAGGTACAGCCCCTCCTTGCTGCCGAAGGCCGCGTACAGCGAACCGCGCCCCACGCCGGTGGCGTCGACCAGGTCCTGCACCGACGTGCCCTCGTAGCCCTTGCTGCGGAAGGCGTTCATCGCGGCCTCCACGGCCCTGTCGGTGTCGAACTCCCTCACGCGTGCCATGAGCCGGAGTATACGCCTATCAGGAACGAACGGTCCAGTTTCTGCACGGACCGCGCCGACCGCCGGAGCGCACGGGCCACCCGGGGCACCCCTGCCGCCCGGGGCGGTGCTCGCCCTGTACACCGACGGTCTCGTCGGGACACCGGGCGCCGACATCGAGGACGGCATCGCCGCTCGCCGGGCGCCTCGCACGCGCCGGGGCAGGGGCCGGGGCCGGGGACGAACTCGCCGACGCCCTCGTCCAGCACGCCGAGCAGTCCGCCGCCCGCAGTGACGACGTCGCCCTGTTGCTCATCCAGGCGCGGCGGAACGGCGGTTGACACCGCCCGGGGCATCACCGGCCGGCTCGCTCAGGTGATGCCCCGGGTCCCTCCCGGCGGGAGGAGTGACGGCCTTCAGCCGACGCGCCGGGCCCTGACGCCGCTGGCCTCGAAGTCGTAGACGTACCGGTTGATCCGGAGGCCGTCGACCGCGCCGACCCAGATGTTGTCGCGGCCCTTGCCGACGGCGACGGTGTAGACGGTGGCCTGCGGGAGCGCGTTCTTCAGCGTCGTGAAGTTGCACGGGCTGGACTGGGTGCACAGGGGCGCGAGTTCGTTGCCCGACAGGAACCACTCGCCGCTCACGGTGGTGGCGTCGAGGAACCCGCTCCACTGGTTCACCGGCGCGACGGCGGGCGGGACCCACACCATGGTGGAGTAGGTGTCGCCGGCCGTCAGCCTCGGATTGATCTCGATCCTGATGTTCGGCAGGTTCCGTGTGCCGCCGTAGCCGACGTTCTCCTGGGTCTGGAAGACGTGGAACCCGAGCGCGGTCAGGTCACGGACGCGGCTGCCGTAGAAGTCGACCTCGTTGCCGAAGTCGACCTTCTCGCTGGGGGGACTCAGCGTGGTGGACTCGTTCGCCACCGCGATTCCGAGGCTGCCGTTGCCGTAGGGCGGCCTGGAGGGGGATCCCGTCACACCGTACGAGCCGAACGGGCCCTCCCTGAGGTCGGCGACGGGGGAACCGATCGTGTTGCGGGCGATGACGCCCCAGTGGCCGGAGTCTATGGTGCCTCCGGAGTGTCCGTCCGCGACGGCGGACACCGATCCCGTGAGGGCCGAGGTGACGATCGTGGCGAGCGCAACGGCCACGAGCGTCCTTCCCCGGCTCAAGCCAAGACGAGCCTTCACAGCCCATTCCTTCCGGGTAGCCGAAGGGCCCGCTGCGCCGCCCGTGCCGGTGCGCCGCGCGGCGCACGGCAGCGCGGCACGACACGGCGGCCGCCGAGTCGTGACCCTTCGCGTTTCAGCAGAACTTGGTGAGTGGTGGTGGATCGTGCAGGGGATGCGTACGAGGTCACTGCCTCCCGTACGACAGGAGTCGTTCCCGGGGGAGTTGACCTCGACGTCGTGGGCGAGGCGGACGGTCATGCGACGGCCGGAGCCGCCCACGAGTCCCCTGGTCCCAGCCGAACCCGAAATGCACATGACGACCGTTACATGCGGTGACGTGGGCCGCATCCTGGGTGGGCCGTTCGTAGCGGAGCGTGCGCACCTTGGGTTCCCAATGCTAGGCGTTTGCCTAATCAGTTTAGGTATGCGCATAATCGCTTACGGAGGAAGGGAGCCACACCGTGCCACGCGTAGGACTCACCGCGGAACGCCTGACCCGGGCGGGGGCGGAACTCGCCGACGAGGTCGGCTTCGTCCAGGTGACCGTCTCGGCGCTCGCCGAGCGGTTCGGCGTCAAGGTCGCGAGCCTGTACTCGCACGTCAGGAACTCGCAGGACCTGAAGACCCGGATCGCCCTGCTCGCCCTGGAGGAACTCGCCGACCGGGCGGCCGAGGCCCTCGCCGGCCGCGCGGGCAAGGACGCCCTGGTCGCCTTCGCGAACGTGTACCGCGCGTACGCCCGGGAGCACCCCGGCCGCTACGCGGCGGCGCAGCTGAGGCTCGACCCGCAGACGGCCGCCGCCAGCGCCGGCGTCCGGCACGCCCAGATGACGCGGGCCATCCTGCGCGGCTACGACCTCCCGGAACCGGACCAGACGCACGCCGTCCGTCTCCTGGGCAGCGTCTTCCACGGCTACGTCAGCCTCGAACTGGCGGGGGGCTTCGACCACACACCCGTCGCCGCCGAGGAGTCGTGGTCGTGGGCCTTGGACTCCCTGGACGCCCTGCTGCGGCAGCGGTCGACGTCCTGAGGGCGCGCCCCGGCACCTCCCACCGAACGGACGGGCACCCAGCCCACGGACAGCCATCGGACAGGCAACGCACCATGCACACGCACCGGAACCTGATCACCACCCCCGTCACCGAGGAACTGCTGCGCGGTGCCCTCGACGTGGAGCGCACCCGCCACGGGCTGCTCCCGCACCGCCTGCCCGCCGCGGCGCGCCGGCAGATCCCCGACGGGCAACTGGCCGTGGCGGAGGCCCAGCCGTCCGGCGTGCGGCTGGTGTTCCGCACCCGGGCCACCACGGTCGAACTGGACACGCTGCCCACCAAACGGGTCTACCGGGGCTTCGCGGCCCCGCCGGACGGCGTCTACGACCTGCTGGCCGACGGGCGTCTCGCCGCCCAGGCCACCGTGGCCGGCGGCAACGTCCGCGAGATCGTCGACATGGTCACCCAAGCCGCCGAGCTGCGGGAGGGGCCGCCCGGCACGGCCCGGTTCGGCGAACTGCCCCCGGGGGACAAGGACGTCGAGATCTGGCTCCCGCACTCGGAGATCACCGAGCTGATCGCCCTGCGCACCGACGCCCCCGTCGAGCCGCCCGCGCCGCGGGGCCGCAAGGTGTGGCTGCACCACGGCAGTTCCATCAGCCACGGCTCCAACGCCGCGCACCCGACCGGCATCTGGCCCGCACTGGCAGCCGCCGCAGGCGGAGTGGAGCTGGTCAACCTGGGGTTCAGCGGCAGCGCGCTGCTCGACCCGTTCACCGCCCGCGCGATGCGCGACACTCCGGCGGACCTGCTCAGCCTCAAGATCGGCATCAACATCGTCAACACCGACGCGATGCGGCTGCGCGCCTTCACCCCGGCGGTGCACGGCTTCCTCGACATCGTCCGCGAGGGCCATCCCACGGCACCGCTGCTGGTCGTCTCCCCCATCCTGTGCCCCGTCCAGGAGGACACCCCGGGCCCGCTCGCCCCGGACTTCGAGGGCGGCAGGCTGCGCTTCAAGGCCACCGGAGACCCGGCGGAACGCGCCGCGGGCCGGCTGACCCTCAACGTCATCCGCGAGGAGCTGGCCCGGATCGTCGCACAGCGGGCGGCCGACGACCCCAACCTCCACCACCTCGACGGGCGCGCGCTCTACGGTGCGGCCGACTACGCCGAACTGCCGCTGCCCGACGAGGTCCACCCCGATCCCGCGGGACACCGGCGCATCGGCGGGAACTTCGCCCGGCTGGTGTTCGCGGGCACCGGCCCCTTCGCCTCGGCGAGTCGCTGACCCGCAGCAACTCAGCTGCGGGTCAGCGGCCCTGTTCATCGGCTCGCCGCATCACGGCATGAGATCCATCGATCTGCTTCACCTCATGCGCGGATCCACCATGGCAGCGCACCTCAGGTCGCCCCCCGCGGAGTTCCGGCAGGCAGTACGGCGTGTCGCGCGGAGGACACATGCCGCTGCGGTACACCGTGGAGGACATCGACCTCGGCGAGGGCGTGCTGATCCGCCGCGGGCGGCCGCGACCCGCGCAGGCACCCTGACGACGTGGACGCCTTCGACGTCCGCCGGCGCGACAAGGACCACGTCGCGTTCGGCCACGGCGTCCACCGTTGCGTCGGCGAACCACTGGAACGGCTGGAGGCGGAGGCCGCCCTCCCCGACCTGTTCGGGCGCTTCCCCGGCCTGCGGCCGGCGGTGCCGCTGGAGGACCTGCGGCCCCTGCCCGCGTTCGTCTTCAACGGGAGGACGGAGCTTCCTGTCCACCTCGAGAGCGGGCCCGGCGCGGTCCGCGCGGTCCCCGGCGCACGCGGGCCCGTGGCGACGGTTCCCAGCGCAGGCGGACTCCGGTGAGGCGGGCGATGGCCCGCAGGTGCGGGCCGGTGTTGCCGACGTACCAGATCCGCCGGTCCGCGTGCGGCCACGCGTAGGCCGGGACGCCGTCGTCCAGCAGGGTGGCCAGCCGGGGTTGTTCCAGCGAGGCGGCCGAGAACGCGTAGAGCTCGGACAGCCGCGGGGCGATCACCCCGGAGTCCAGCATGCGGGCGAGGGCGTGTTCGTCGAGGACGGTGTCCTCGACGGGTGTGCTGACCGGGTATTCGGGCGGGAAGGACCGGCCCAGGTCGAGGTACATCTGGACGGCCCGGTGCCGGGGGTCGGCCATGAGCGGGCCGAACGCGGCCAGCGGGCCGAGCGCGAGCCGGGGCCGCGTGAGCATCGCGTGCGTGAACAGGACGCGCAGCAGCGCGACGTTCATCATGAACCGCTCCACCTTCAGCTCGGCGGCGGCCAGTTCCTCGTGCTGCAGGTAGCCGGCGACGATGCTGGCGTTGTGCGCGCGGTACCAGCGTCGGGGTTCCGGCGTGCGGATGAAGTCCAGCCAGAACTCGACGCTGCGGGCACCTGGGGTGCCCGCGGCTCCGGCGGACAGCAGCTGGGCCTCGGTCTTGTCGCGCAGCAACCGTTCGTTGACGGCCCGCCACCAGGGGCTGCCGGGTGGCAAGGCGGTCTCCGGCGCCAGTACGCCGCGGCCCAGCGACCATCGCCCGTGACCTGCGACGACAGGCACTGGCGGGCCGCTCCGCGGTCAGACGTCCGCCGGGGACCCGGGCCCGCGGGCCGGACCGGAGACCGCGGCGGTCACGGCGGTCGCGGTCAGCCGGCGGGTGGCGGCGGCCGGCTCCTGCGCGGGCGGGGCCGCCGCCGGCACCACGACGGGGGGCCTGCGGACGACGGCTCCCGAAACGACCGCCAGCAGCGCGAGCACGACCACCCCGGCGCCGTACACCGTCGCCGTGGCGTGCAGACCGAAGGACGGCACGGCGAGCCCGGCCAGTACGGCGGGAACGCTCAGGGCCAGGTAGCTCACGACGTAGACCGAGGCGAACAGTTCCGCCCGCTCGGTGGGCCGGGCCAGTGCCGCCAGGGAGCGGAAGGCACCCAGGAAGGCGGCGCCGAAGCCGAACCCGGCGAGGCCGGTCCCGAGGAAGAACAGCGCCGTCGAGGGCCCGGCGAGGGCGAGCAGCGTGAGTCCGGTGCCCACGGCGAGAACCGCCGAGCCGCCGGTCATCATCCGCCGCGGCGTCACGTCGCGCACCACCAGCGAGGCGACGGCCGCCACGCCGAAGAGGGTGGTCACCACCAGGCCGCCGACCAGATGGCTGCCGATGTGCAGCACCCCGGCGGTCAGGGAGGGGCCGAGCGCGAGGTAGAGACCGCCCATCGCCCAGGTGGCGACGAGGCAGGGCGTCGCCGCCAGGAAGGTCCGGCGGGCCTGGACCGGCACGGCCGCCCGGGGCCGCAGCGAGGCCCAGGCCCCCGGGCGCGGCGAGACGGGGTCGGGCAGGAACAGCACCAGCGCCGCCAGCACCACGAACACGGCGGTCAGCACGACGAAGACCAGCCGCGTGGGGGCCGGGGCGTACTGCACCAGCAGACCCGCACCCAGCGCCCCGGCGGCCAGCCCGGTGGCCGGCGCCACGGTGTTCAGCAGGGAGCCGAGGGGCGAGGTGGGCGAGGGCTGCAGGTCGATCAGCCCCGCGCTGATGGCGCCGGCTGCCGCGCCCGTCGCCACGCCCTGCAGGATGCGGGCCAGGAACAGCGGTCCGACGCCGTCCGCGGTGAGGAACACGACCATGGCCGCGGCCTCGACAACCAGCGCCGCCAGGAGCACCGGCCGCCGGCCGACGTGGTCGGACAGCCCTCCGACGGTGAGCAGCGCCACCAGCAGCGCCAGTACGTAGACCGCGAAGACCGTGGTGAGCACGATCGGCGAGAAGCCCCATTGGTGCTGGTAGACCACGTAGAGCGGGGAGGGCGCACTGGAGGCGGCCAGGAAGGCGAGCAGGGTGGCGGCCAGCAGCCAGAAGCCGGCCGGACGCGGCATCCGCCTCGCGGTGCGCTGGGTGTGCATATCGGTACTCCCGAACGGTTCCAAAAATATCGAACCATTCGAGAGTAAGCACACACGCGCCGATTGTTCAACTATTATCGAACCATGACTGGAGCCCCCCGGGAGCTGCCGCACCCCGACGCCGCGGACCTGGTGCTGACCGACGTGCTCTTCGCCCTGAGCGACCCCTCACGGCTGGAGCTGGTGCGCCGGCTGGCCGACCGTCCCCTGGAGGGGTCGGCCTGCCAGCCCGTCAACGGGGAGATCCCCAAGTCCACGCTCTCCCACCACCTCAAGACGCTCCGCGAGGCCGGCGTCGTCCGCAACGACCCGCACGGCCGGCAGCGCCTGGTCAGCCTGCGCCGCGAGGACCTGGAGCGCCGCTTCCCCGGGTTGATCACCGCCGTCCTCGACGAGCCGGGCGCCGCACCGCCCGGGCCGGTCGGGTCCTGACCGGGCGGCTCAGCCGGCCACCGGGGCCGTGCGCGACGCGGGCCGTGCGTCCCGGTAGAAGATGTCGATGTCGACCTCCTCGCCGCCGACGGTGACGGTGTCCCACGGACCGCTGTCCCGCAGGGTGCGCAGCGTCTCGCTCCCCAGGGTCTCCAGGTGCTCCCGCAGGGTGGCGTCGTCCGGCATCCCGGCGATGCGCGGGGCGAGCCGTTCCCGGATCACGCGGAGCTGCTCCATGAGGGCGTCCAGGTCGGCCTCGCGGTCCGGCTTCCCGGCGGCGGACTCCTCGATGCTCCGCGCGATCTTGTCCTTGATCGCCTGGCCCACCCCGTTCTCGTCCGTGGTGATCATCGCGTTCCAGGCGCGGCTCTTGTGCCGGTACTGGAGCATCGACATCGCCGCCTCGTGCCGTACGAAGTCCGCGTCGCGCAACGGCCTGCCGCGCCAGGTGCCGCTGAGCGTACGGGCGAGCGAGACCGCCGAGGCCAGGCCGCTGTTCAGGCCGCGCCCGGGCCAGAAGTGGATGGCGTTGGCGGCGTCCCCGAGCAGGAACCCGTACGTCCCCGGGGTGGCCGCGGTCGCCGGGTGGAGGCGGGCCGTGAAACGCGGCCGCTGCACCATGTCCAGGCGGAAGGCGGTGATCGCGGTCAGGTCCTGCTCGTCGACGTCGAAGAGCGTCAGGCCCTCCTTGACGCGCTGCCAGAGCGCCGAACCCTTGATGAGGGCGGGCAGGAAGAACGTGCTGTGGGTGGAGCAGTGGAAGTCCCCGTGCCCGTCGCGGCTCATCACGCAGGGGCGGGAGGCGATGCACTGCTCGAAGACCTGCCGCACGGGGTCGATCCCGACGACCTCCTGCGCCTCGGCGTCGGTCAGGCGCATGTTCAGGAAGCCCTCGCCGCGCAGGGAGTTGAGGAGGAACCGATTCTGCGCGACGGTCAGCAGGACCGTCATGGGGTCGGAGAGCCCCGACTTCACGCGCAGGCCCAGCACCACGTCCTGGAGGTGCTCGCCGTCCAGCGAGTAGATGGACGTGTCGGCGGTCCCGAACCTGGCGGCGAAGTGCTCGCGCGTGCGGGACCGGCCGCCCTCGCAGATCGCCAGGACGTGGTCCTGGCTCGACTCCTGCCGCTCGGCCGCGTCGAACCGGGCGGGCACCAGGCGGATGCGGT
This sequence comes from Streptomyces sp. PA03-1a, assembly GCF_033792805.1. Taxonomy (NCBI): domain Bacteria; kingdom Bacillati; phylum Actinomycetota; class Actinomycetes; order Kitasatosporales; family Streptomycetaceae; genus Streptomyces; species Streptomyces sp. PA03-1a. The sequence goes on along the minus strand of NZ_JARAVO010000066.1, from coordinate 24,459 downwards.
CGCGCTTGGCGTTGGCGAGGTCCAGCAGCGTGTCCTCGACGTAGGCGATGCGTATGTTGCGCGGGTTGAAACCGCGGATCGAGTCGGGCCCCGCGGGCCACATCTCGGTGTACGTGCCCTCCGTGAACAGCCGGGCCTGCACTTCCTCGGGCAGGTTCAGGTACTGCCGGCTCTGCACCGTCACGACCTGCTGCCGGCGGACGTTGCCCTGCCCCTCGTCCTTCCAGACGACGCGGTCCCCGTCCTGCGCCCAGCGGGCGTCGTAGATGGTGACGCAGACCCGCCGGCCCATCAGGTTCTCCAGCAGCAGGGCGAACGCCAGCCCCACCGGGCCGCCGCCCGCCACCGTCACCTTCAGCACCGGCCCGGGTTCCTCCGGTTCCGCCGGCGGCATCAGCGCCTCCAGCAGGGAGAGGTCCAGGATGGTCTCCATCGCGTCGGCGGCCTCGAAGCCGAAGGTCTCGTCGCCGATGGAGATCTCGTCGCCCGGCTGCAGCACGTGCGACGTCACGCGCTCCCCGTTGACCCGCGTCCCGTTGCTGCTCGCCCGGTCGTAGAGCACGAACCCGTGGCCCTCCCGGCGCACCTCCGCGTGCAGACGGGAGACGCTGACGCTGGCGATCACCACCGTGTTCCCGGCCTTGCGCCCGAACGTCAGGGGCTTGTCGCCGATCCCGAACCTCTCCCCTGCCAACGAGCCTCGACGCCCGACTATCTCAGGAGGCATTGGTCCCTCATCTCCACGTGTCAACGAACCCCGGGGGACGCACGCACAGTTGCTGGCTGCCCAACCCGCCCACCGTGGGAAACACCCCCGGCGCAAGACGGCGCGGAACCACCCCCCGCGCGGCCGTCACCTACGACCGCCGGGGTCGGCCGCCTCCGTCATCCGTCGGATTGACGGGCCCCGGGAACCCGCCGCCGGGACAGGTGGAGCCTGCGGCCCGGGCGGTCGACCTCGATGACGACGACGGTGATCCCGTCGCCCGTCCTGACGACCTCCTCCGGCGCCTCCACGGCCGTGTCCGCGAGCTCCCGGAGGTGCACCAGCCCCACGACCCCGTCGGCGACCTCGACGAAGGCACCGAACGGGACCAGCTTGGTGACCCGTCCGCGCAGCGTCCGGCCCACCTCCGTGCGGTCCGCGAACTCCCCGAAGGGGTCCGGCAGGGTGGCCCGCAGGGAGAGCCGGGCCTCCCCGTTCGTCGTGTCGAACTGGAGGAACTCACACGTGACGCGCTCTCCGACCCGGACGACCTCCGAAGGGTCCTCGAAGTGGCGCCAGGAGAGTTCGGGAAAGGTGATGAACCCCACGCCGGGGAAGACCGGGTGGCCCGGGCCCTCGTCCAGCGCCACGAACACCCCGAACCGCTCGATCGACGCGATCGTGCCGGTCATGCGCTCGCCCGGGTGCAACGACGCCAGGAACGCCCACAGTTCGGAGTGCGCGGTGGCTGCCGTCGACAGGAAGACCCTTGCCCTGTCCACGTCGACGGACAGCACCCGGGCGGTGATCCGTTGCCCGGGCTCGAGGTTGGGACGCCGGATCCAGGACGCGTCCAGCGACCCCACCGTCCCCAGCGGACGCCCCGGGAAACCGTCCAGCGTCACCGACACACCATGGCCGGTGACCTCCGCCGCCGTCCCGCCGCAGACGTCGCCCACGCGGATCCCGGCCAGGAACTTCCTGCAGGCCCGGTCGTCGGAAGATTCGCTCACGCGGGACAGTCTCACCCCGGGGTGGGGCAGTTGGCGAGCCAGTCCGCACGTTCGCCGCGGCCGCCTCCGCCGTCGCCGTCCACGAGGTAGGCCAGGCCTCGGAGAAGGTCGCGCCCAGGTGCCACAGGACGTTCGGGCCCCGCGGCGATGACGTGGCCGCCGGCCGCGAGGCAGCAGCGGAACCGGGACGACCACATCCCCCGGCGGGGTGTGGTCCTCCCCGCGATGCCGCCACGGCGTGGACGCCTCCTCGGCGGTGTCGACGCAGGCGTCGACGGGGTCCACGTGCAGGGAGGAACCGGGGCGACGAACCGGGGAGCTCCTGATCGTCAGCCCGCCGAACTCGGCCCGGACGGCGACCGCCGCGTCGTCGGGTGCGAACCCGGCGGCGGTCAGTTGGCGCCGCCAGTGCTCCGTGGCGACCGCGCGTCCGTGCCGACCGCGACCGCGTTCGCGGCGACGATCACGAACGTGGCGAGCCAGGCGGCCGGGTCGAGGTGCTGGTCGAGGACGACCAGGCCGACGAGCGCGGCGAAGACCGGGTTCACGCTCATGAAGACGCCGAAGAAGTGCGCCGGGACCCGGCGGAGCGCCAGCAGGTCGGACAGGAACGGTACGGCGGAGGAGAGAATCCCGGCGGTCACGGCGCAGGCCAGGGCGGTGAGGGTGGGCGGATGCCACCACAGGGCCAGCGCGCCGGCGGGGACGTAGGCGGCGCCGGAGACGGCAGCGGCGGCGGCCGGGCCCTGCAGTCCGGGCAGCCGTCCGCCGACGACGCGGTTGAGCGCGATGTAACAGGCCCAGCAGGCCGCGGCGAGCAGTGCGAGGCCGATGCCCGGGTAGTCGGTGGAGGGCTGGGGGCGGGTCAGGACGACCACCGCGGCCGCGACGGCCAGCGCGCACAGCACATGGGTGCGGCGGCGTGAGCCGATCAGGGCCACGGCCAGCGGCCCGAGGAACTCCAGGGTGACGGCGAGCCCCAGGCCGATGCGGTCGACGGCGGAGTACAGGGAGAGGTTCATCGCCGCGAACACCACCGCCAGGGCCAGGACCGGGCGCCACTGCGCGGCGGTGAAGGCGCCCATCCGGGGCCGGCCCGCCCCGCACAGCGCCGCCGCGGCCACCCACTGGCGGACCGCCACCACGCCCAGCGGCCCGATCACGGGGAACGCCAGGGCGGCGACGGACGCGCCGACCTGGTTGGACAGGCCGCTGCCCAGCATCAGCGCCACCCCGCCGAGGCGTCCCGCGGCCCCGGCCCCGGCCCCGGCCCCGGCCCCGGCCTGGGCCTGGGCCTGGGCGGCCGGCGCGAGGTCGCCGGAGGTCTCCATCGTCATGCGGACCACTGTCCCGCCGCGGGTGGCCATGCGCGAAATGCATACGACGCACCATCGATACGCTGGACGCATGGACGAGCATCGTGGAGGAGCCGCCGGACTCGAGCTGCGGCACCTGCGCTGCCTGGTCGCCATCCTCGACGCGGGCAGCTTCACCGACGCCGCCATCGACCTGGGGATCTCCCAGGCGGCGGTCTCCCGCAACCTGCTGGCGCTGGAGCGCGTCCTCGGGGTGCGACTGCTGCACCGCACCAGCCGTACGGTCGCCCCGACCACCGCGGGCGTGCAGGTCCTGGCCCGGGCCCGGGTCCTGCTGGGCGGTGCCGACGAACTCGTCAGGGAGGCCGCGACCGGTCACACCCGCCTGCACATCGGCCACGCCTGGTCCGCCTTCGGCCGCCGCACCACCGAGTTCCAGCGCGTCTGGCGGGACCGCCACCCCGGCGTGGAGCTCCAGCTCATCCGCCACAACACCCCCACCGCCGGTCTTGCCGAGGGCCTCTGCGACCTCGCGGTCGTCCGCGCCCCCATCGACCTGGACCGCTGGTCCCACGCGCTCATCGGTCACGAACCGCGCTACGTCGCCCTCGCCGCGGACGACCCCTGGGCGCGACGGCGCAGCGTCCGGCTCGCCGAGATCGCCGCCCGCACGCTGGTCGTCGACCGGCGGACGGGCACGACCAGCCCCGACCTGTGGCCCGAGGGCGACCGGCCGGCCGTCGAGCACACCCACGACATCGACGACTGGCTCGCCGCGATCGCCACCGGCCGCCGCGTCGGCGTCACCCCGCGGTCCACCTCCGCCCAGTACCGCCGCGACGGCATCGTCTACCGCCCGCTGCGGGACGCCGCCCCGGTGCCCGTGCGCCTCGTCTGGCGCCGCCACGACCCGCACCCGGCCACCCACGCCGCCGTCGCGCTGGCCATGGAGCTGTACCGGGCCGACGACCGCCGGACCTAGCCGGGCCGCGGGCCCCACAACCTGTGGCCAGGGGTCGTACCGCGTCATCCGTTCGGAGCATCGGGGCGTCGGGGCCGCGGCCCTCGTCGCGACCTCGCGGTGGCGGCGTGACCAGCAGTGGGACGGGCGGCGGCGGTTCACTCGATTTGCGTACGACACGTCCGGGAGGACGATAACGGACGGAGCCCGTTTCATCCGGTCCGGTCGGCGGACCAGCGTCCACCGACCGTTGTTCGCGCCACCGCCGGCGCGACGGCCGCACGGAAGGGAGCAGCCGTGTTGATATCCGCCGTGCTCGTCCCGCTGATCATGCTCGCCGCCGTCCTGGCGCCCAACTGGTACCAGGCGTGGAAGACGTACTGCGAATCGGTCAGGCTGCCCGTGTCCCCTCCGGAGGCTTCCGAAGCGGTGGACGACCGCCGGAGCCGGTGGTCCGCGGAACTCGCCCGGCTGCGGAGCCGCTGGACGCAGGACTGAGGGGCCGCGTCCTGCCTCGGTCCTGGTGCGCCGATGCGGTCCCGCCCGGGCTGAACCCGGGGCAGGACCGCGTCAGGCGGCAGGGGCGGGCGTGGTCACGCGCGGGGCGTCATGAACTCCGCCGGTGCCAGGGCGCGTTCGACGATGCGGGTGTCGCCGATCCAGCCGTAGAAGCCCTGCCCGAACTGCTCCGCGAACTGCGTCCCCCCGATGACGAAGGGCTTGCCCAGCGTCTCGATGCCGGTGGCCGGCTGGGACGGGTTGCGGGCGATCTTCGAGCCGTCGACGTACATCACCGTGCGACGGCCGTCGTTGACGACCGCGATGTGGGTCCAGCGGCCGACGGGCAGGGCGTGGCTCCACGAGGTCGGGTCGGCGTCCTGGACGTCCGGGTAGAGGACGAACTGCAGGAACCGCTCGGGCGTGACGTTGAGGCTGCACGTGGGCTCGTCGGTCGACCAGCCCGTGGTCTTCCCGGCGTCGCCGTTGCGGCCCTCCCAGCTGAGGATGCCCATCCAGGCGTGGTCGCCCTCGAAGGGCTCGGGCAGCCTGATGAAGGTCTCGATGGTGAAGCCCCTGCGGAACTTCATGCTGTTGAGCGGCGCCGTGGCCTTCGTGGTGAGGACCGCGCCCCGGTCGGGGCCCTTGCCGCCGTCGAACCGCAGGCTGGCGTGGGCCGGCTGGCCGGTGTGGTGCTCCGCCGACCAGGTGAGGACCTCGGCGGAGCTGTCGTGCAGGAGCCGCACCGCCAGGTCGTTGCCGTTGCCGCTCAGGTCGCGCGCCACGGTGCCCGCGGCGACGGTGGAACCGGGGCGGCCCGCGCCGGCCAGCCCCTCGGCGTCGAAACGCCAGTACGCCACCGTGCCCTTGGGTATCACGCGGTGCGCTGGACGGGGCTTCGGCGGGGTCACCTGGTCGAAGCCGCGGAAGCGCTCGGCGAAGTCGATCGCGAGGCTGAACCGGTCCACGTCGCCGGTCAGTTCGATGGTCTCCGCCTCCAGCGGCGTCCGCTTGGCGGGGTCGCGGGCGAGGAACCAGGGGGAGAAGGTCTCCACGTCGACGACGTTGCGCACCGTGTCGAAGGCGTAGAGCCGGACCATGCCGGCGCCGCCGTAGTAGCGGTCCTGGTAGTTGGTGATGTGGACGTGCACGTCGTGCCCGGCGTCGTTGGTGAGCACGGTCCGGCCGGGCGGCCAGTAGTGGCCGCCCAGCGCGAGGAAGATCTGGTCGTTGCCGCGGATGATGCGGTCCCACAGGCGCTGCCCGTTGTCGGACAGGTGCGCCTCGCCGTCGTCCTCGGCCCAGGCGATGTCGTGCGTGGTCAGGACGGCGGGCAGGGTCGGGTGGGCGTCGAGGACGCCCTGCGCCCACGCCAGGCCCTTGTCCGAGGCGCGCCAGTCCAGGGCGAGCACCAGCCACTCGCGGCCGGCCGCGCGCAGCACGTGGTAGCTGTTGTAGCCGTCGGGCGAGGAGCCGCCGAACGTCGGCATGGCGGTGAACCGCTCCGGCCCGAAGGCCCGCAGGTACGCGGTGTCGCCCCGCTGGTCGTCGGTGCCGCCGTTGATGTCGTGGTTGCCCGCGAGGACGCTGTAGGGGACCTTGCCGTGGATGGTGCGGAAGGTGTCGGCGGCGAGCTCGATCTCCTGCTCGGTGCCGTGCTCGGTGACGTCGCCGAGGTGGGTCATGAACGCGATGTTGACCTCCTCGCGCTCCGCCACCAGGTAGCGGAAGGTCGCCTTCAGCGGCTCGGGGTCGGCGCTGTCGGCGTCGAAGAGGTACTGCGTGTCGGGCAGCACCGCCAGGGCGAAGCGGGGGCTCTCCTCGTCGAAGCCGCGGTCCCGGGAGCCGGCCGTGCCGGGGACCTGGTGCCGGGGCGCGGCCTGCGCCGTGCCGGTGCCGAGGACCGACGCCGCGGCGCCCACCGCGGGCACCGCGACCGCCGCCTGCAGCAGCGATCGGCGTCCCGGGCTGGGATGGCGGGGATTGCTCATGTACGTCTCCGTGCTGGGGGGAACTGCTGTCAGCACGGATCGTGCGCGGCCCGGGCGAGGACCCGGCAAAGCGATCTTGAACATCCGGCGCCCTGAACTGGTCCGGACCACCAACTCGTCCTGGGATGCGAGCCCCGCTCCGGCCGTTCACGGCAGGTGGGCGGCTCGGCCTCTCAGAGGCGGACGACGACCACGGCCGTGTCGTCGGTGCCGGCGCTCAGGGCGATCAGGGTGTCCGCCAGGTCCTCGGGGCCCTGCCGGCGGTGTTCGGCGAGCCGGTCGGCGAGGCGCCGCAGGCCGAGGTCGATGTCCTCCCCGCGGCGTTCGATCAGCCCATCGGTGTACAGGACGAGGGTGGAGCCGTCCACGTAGGTGGTGGTGGCCTGGGGGCGGGGGGTGTGGTCGGAGGCGGCACCCAGCGGTGGGTCGGTCGCCCGGTCCAGGAAGCGCACGGTGCCGTCGGGGCCGGCCAGGGCCGGCGGCGGGTGGCCGGCACTGCTGTACGTGATGCGGTGGCCGGACCGGGCGACGACGGTCTGCACCGCGGTGGTCGACAGGGCCCCGTCGACGGAGCGGGCGTACAGGTCCAGCCCGTCGAGCGCCTTCGCTGGGCCGCCCACGACGCGGATCGCGGCACTGAGGGCGCTGCGCAGCTGACCCATGACCCCGGCGGCGGCCAGACCGTGACCGACGACGTCCCCGACCGCCACGGCGTCGTCGCCGGAGGGCAGTTCGGTCACGTCGTACCAGTCACCGCAGACGCCCAGGGCGTGGACCGCGGGCCGGTAGCGGACCGCTGCCCGGTGGTGGGCCAGTGCTTGCGGGGCGGGCAGCATCGCCTCCTGCAGGGCGAGGGCGACCTCGCGTTCGCGTGCGTGGGACTGGCGCAGCCGCTCGTTGACCTGCCGCAACTCGCGGGAGCGGGCGTACAGGTCGGCCTCCATCTGCAGCCGGCGGTCGTCGACGGCGGGACCGCCGGAGCGCACGAGGTCGGTGAGCTCGGCGAGCCGGTGCACGAGCAGGACCACGCGTCCCGCGGCGTCCAGGACGGGGGCGTTGATGGGGCTCCAGTAACGCTCGGCGAACTCCCCCGGCCGGGCCGGATCCTCGACGTCGTAGCGCAGGGGGCCGGCGGCGTCCGGGGCGCCGGTCTCCACCACCCGGCGCAACGACGCCTCCATGTCCCCGCGTCCGGCACCGTGCGGGTCGTCGGGGTTGTCGGGGTAGGCGTCGAAGACGTGACGGCCGACGAGCTGGTCCCGGCTACGGTCGAACAGCCGCCGGTAGGACGCGTTCGCGTCCACGATGACCAGCGCGAGGTCCAGCACCAGCATCGCGCTGGGTGACGCCTCGAAGACGGCCTGGTAGTCGATCCCCGGTCCTCTCACCGCGCTTCCCGCACCCGTTCCCGACCGGCCGGGCATCCCCGGTCCCTGCTCCCCCAGTATGCGCTCCGGCCGGCGGGTCACGGCTCGTCGAGGAAGTCGGCCACGACGCGGTTGAACAGGGCCGGGTTCTCCCGGAACATCAGGTGGCTGCCGCCCTCGGCCGCGGAGAGGACGCGTGCCCGCGCACCGGGGATCAGGGAGGCGACCCATGCGGCCGTGCCGGGCGGGAAGATGCTCAGCTCGCCGCCGATGACGAGGGTGGGGACGTCGATCCGCGGCAGGACGTCCCTCCAGTCGCCCCCGTAGTGGTCCAGGTGCAGCGCGGCGGCGTGCCGCGGCGGGAGGAGCCGGTTCTGCTCCACGAGCCACTCCACGTCCGCGTCCGGGAGGGACGGGCCGTGCAGTATGCCGACGATGGCGCGTGATGTGGCGGCGGCGCTGTCGGGCGTGCCGCGCAACCCGGCGACGATGCCCTGGGACATCTCCGGGGTGAACACCGCCGACGGCGGCGCCTCGTCCCCGGCGCCGGCGAGCGCCGAGGAGATCACGGGCGGCTGGTCGACGATGACGAGGCGGGCGATCCGCTCGCCGCCGAAGAGGTCCCAGTAGGACCACGCGACCGGGCAGCCCATGGAGTGGGCGAGCAGGGTGACGTCCCGCAGGGCCAGGGCCTCCAGGAGGTTGTGCAGGTCCGTCGCCAGCCGGGCGATCCGGTAGCCGTGGGCGGGTCTGGCGGACGGCCGTGCCCGCGGTGGTCCGGCGCGATCACGCGGCGGCGGCCGCTCAGCCCGTCGATCTGCGGGCCGAACTCGGCGGCGCTCTGCGCGAAACCCGGGACGAGGACGAGCGGCTCCCCGGCGCCCGCCTCCGTGTAGCGCAGGCGCACTCCGTCGTTGGTGACCACCTCGCCCGCACGGCGTTCCGCGGGCGGGGGGCCGGTCGTCGCGTCGTCCACGGCACCTCGTGCGCCGCGTGGGCGGCGCCTTCCCATGCTGGCGACGGGCACCCGAGGAGGTATGAAGGGAACCATGACCTTGCCATTCAGTGTGCTGACGCATCTGGAGTGCGCGCGGTGCGGCCGCCGCCACGACGCCGACCGGGTGCAGAACCTGTGCGCGTGCGGATCTCCGCTCCTCGCCCGCTACGACCTGGACCGGGTCCGGGACTCCCTCACGCCCGCGGACCTCGCGGGCCGCCCGCAGAACCTGTGGCGCTACCACGAACTGCTGCCCGTACGCGATCCGGCACACGTCGTCACCCTCGGCGAGGGCATGACGCCCCTGGTGCCGCTGCCGCGGTACGGCGCGGCGATCGGCGTGCCGGGACTGGTGATGAAGGACGAGGGGCTGATACCCACCGGCAGCTTCAAGGCGCGGGGCGCGGCCGTCGGCGTGGCCAGGGCCCTCGAACTGGGCGCACGCGGGATCGCCATGCCCACCAACGGCAACGCGGGGGCCGCGTGGGCGACCTATGCCGCACGGGCGGGCCTGGACGCGCTCGTCGCGATGCCGGCGGACGCGCCGTCGATCACCCGGGCCGAATGCGCTGCCGCCGGGGCCGACCTGTACCTGGTGAACGGCCTGATCGGCGACGCGGGCCGGCTGGTGGCGGAGAAAATCGCCGCCGAGCCCGGTGTCTGGATGGACGCGGCGACCCTGAAGGAGCCGTACCGCATCGAGGGCAAGAAGACCATGGGCCTGGAGATCGCCGAGCAGCTCGGCTGGCGCGCGCCGGACGTCATCGTCTACCCCACCGGCGGCGGCGTCGGCCTCATCGGCATCCACAAGGCCCTGGTCGAACTGCGGGCCCTGGGGTGGCTGCAGGGGCCGATGCCGCGGCTGGTGAGCGTGCAGGCCTCCGGCTGCGCCCCCATCGTGCGCGCCTTCGAGAAGGGCGAGCGCACCAGTGAGCCGTGGCAGGACGCGCGCACGGTCGCGTTCGGCATCACCGTGCCCAAGGCGCTGGGCGACTTCCTCGTCCTGGACGCGCTGTACGAGACCGACGGCCGGGCCGTCGCGGTCGACGACGAGGAGCTGCTCGCCGACCGCGACAGGTGCGCCGCCGCCGACGGTGCCCTGCTGTGCCCGGAGGGCGCGGCGACGCTGTCGGCGGTGCGGGTCCTTCGCGAGCAGGGCTGGCTGTCCGGCGACGAGGAGGTGGTGGTGCTGAACACCGGGGCGGCGGCCAAGTACCCGGAGACCTTCCGGGTCGACCCGCCGGTCCTGGAGCTCACCGACCGCATCCCGTAGGCCCGCGCCGCCGCCGGGCGCCCCCGCCCGGCGGCGTCCGGCGCGCGGGCGGTCTCTGTCGTGCGGGGGGACGGTCCGGCGCACGCAGGAGCCGGCCGGTGGGTGCGCAGCCGAGGAGGGTCAGCCTCTCCCGGAACGCGGCCCGGTCCGCGAACAGTCCTTCGGCGTCGACGCACCGCGCCCACACCGTCCGCTCCGCGTCCCCCTCCTCGTGGACGAGCGCGAACCGCAGGGGCAGCTCTCGCCCCCCAGACGACCTCGCGCACCGACCCGTGCCCGTCCACGAGCCACACCCCTCCCCCGGCCCCGACGGCCGGCGACGATCACAGGGGTCGGGGCTCCTCGTACGGGATGCGGTTCAGGTGCCGGATCTCGCCGAGCGTGCCCCATTCGTCGGCGCCGAGTTTGGTGAGCGGCCGCAGCAGCGGGGCGCTCGGGCGGCCGTCCGCCAGGACCTCCTGGTCCGCGACGGCGTGCACCACCCGCCCGAAGACCAGCGTCGAATTGCCCATCCGCACGGTGGTGTGCGAGCGGCACTCCAGGGCGACCGGCGAGGCCGCCACCCTGGGCGGACGCACCCTCAGGCTCGGTTCGCGCTCGATGCCCGCGTGGTCGAACTCGCTGACGTGCCGCGGGAAGTCGGTGGCCGTGACGTTGACCAGCGGCATCAGGACCTCGGAGGCGAAGTTCACCACGAACTCCCCGGTGTCCTCGACATTGCGCAGCGAGTCCTTGCGGCCGATCGAGGTGAACTGCACGATCGGCGGATCCGTGCTCGCGATGCTGAAGAAGGAGTGCGGCGCGAGGTTCTCGTACCGGCCGTCCGGGGTGACGGTGGAGATCCACGCGATCGGCCGGGGCACGACCACGGAGGTCAGGAAGCGGTAGAAGGCGAAGCCGCCCATGGCCTCGGGATCGAAGTCGACGCGCATGGCCGCAGTATCCACGGCCGCGCCCGCCGTCCCGCCCCCGCGGCGGCCCCGGCGTGTCGGCTCCCGGGGGTGCCGTGGCCGCAGCGGTGACTTGGGCATGTGCGCGCACGCGGCTGAGTACGCGTACTCAAGCGCCCCGCGCCGCCCGGTCCGAGGCTGTCCGCATGACACGAACTCCCGCACTCGCGATGGCGGTTCTGACCGCCCTGACGCTTGCCGCCTGCGGCACCGAGCACACGAACGCCGCCGACGCCGTCAAGGTGCGGCCCGCCGGGGCGCCGTCGGCTGCGGAGGATCCGGAGCGGGCGTTCATCGAGAGGGTGAACACGGTCGCGCGGCCCTGCGCCCTGGAGGTCCCGTCCGGGGAGGACGAGCCCGTCGCCCCGGGCGAGAAGCCGCGGACCGGTCCGGCGGAGGCACTGCCGACCGGTGACGGCGCGCCCGCGCTGCCGACCGCGGGCCCGGAGGTGGAGCCGAACGCCGTGGAGTGGTGCGCGGGGCACCTCCACGTCGAGCGAATCACGCAGGCGCTGATGGGTGTGGCGGACCCGACCCCCGACAAGGTGAGGCGGGTCCTGAACGGTCTCGGGTACATCGACGAGCGCATCCACGGCCTGAAGCGGTCCGGTGCGACCACACGGTTCTCCATCGACCTGCGGGTCATGGGCGGCGCGCTCGGCCTGAAGGGCACGGCGGCCGGCGCGTACACCGACGTCGAGTTCGTCGCGGCCCCCGAGACCGGCCCGTTCGAGCCCGGCGCCGCGGGCCGCTGATCCCGCGGGCGCCCGGTGCCGGACCGAGGTCGGCATCGGCCGGCAAGGTGCTCCTGGTCACAAACGGCCGGTCGGTGTCATAGCGGCGGGCACTGTCCGGTCGTGGTGGGTGAGGGCTCCCCCAGGGGAGCCGGAGACACCCCCGCAAGAGGAGAACGTCCATGACCACACCCGTCGTCGCGATCGCGTACCACTCCGGCTACGGCCACACGACCGTCCTCGCCGAGGCCGTGCGTGACGGCGCCGCGGAAGCCGGCGCCGTCGTCCACCTGGTCAAGGTCGACGAGATCACCGAGGAGCAGTGGGAGCTGCTCGACGCCGCCGACGCGATCGTCTTCGGTTCGCCGACCTACATGGGCACGGCCTCGGGTGCCTTCCACCAGTTCGCCGAGACGACCTCCAAGCGCTGGTTCGTCCACTCCTGGAAGGACAAGCTGGCCGCCGGCTTCAGCAACTCCGGTGCCAAGAGCGGCGACAAGCTCCACACGCTGCAGTACTTCTCCATCCTCGCGGCCCAGCACGGCATGACCTGGGTCAACCTCGGCCTGCACCCGGGCTGGAACAGCTCCACCGCCTCCGAGGACGACCTCAACCGCCTCGGCATCTACCTCGGCGCGGGTGCCCAGACGCACACCGACGTCGGCGCGGACGAGGTCCACAAGGCCGACATCGCGACCGCCGCGCACCTCGGCCGCCGGGTCGCCGAGCAGGCCCGCATCTACGCCGCGGGACGCTCGGTCGTCGGCGCCTGAGCCGGTCCCGCCCCACCACGCGGCCGGTGCGCCCCCGGGTGTGCCGGCCGTCGTGCCCCGCGCGGGACGCAGACCCGCGCCACGCTCACCGCGCTGTCACATTCCGCGGGGCAGCCCGGTCATCACTGCGTATCGCACCCCACAGCAGAGGAGATCACCATGGAAGCCCGCGTGAACTACTTCGGCCACCCGCTCGCCGGCAAGGTCATGAGGCACCTGAACTCGGCGAGCAAGGTGCTGGCGGAGTCCACGCTGCCGGTCCTCACCCAGGAGCTGGTGAAGATCCGCGCCAGCCAGATCAACGGCTGCGGCTTCTGCACCGACATGCACACCAAGGAGGCCGCCGCCGCCGGTGAGACCTCGGTGCGCCTGAACCTGATCGCCGCCTGGCGCGAGGCCACGGTCTTCACCGACGCCGAGCGTGCCGCCCTGGAGCTCGCGGAGGAGGCCACCCGTGTCGCCGACGCCGCCGGTGGCGTCTCGGACGCGGTCTGGGGGAACGCCGCCAAGCACTTCGACGAGGACCAGCTGGTCGCCCTGATCTCGCTCATCGCCGTGATCAACGCCTACAACAGGATCAACGTGATCAACCAGCAGCCTGCGGGCGGCTACCAGCTCGGCATGTTCGGCTGATCCGCGGTTCCCGCCGCCGGCGCCGCACAGGCCAGGCCGTCCGTCCCCCTCCCGCTCCCGACCGCGGGGCGGGGACGGACGGCGTTTCCCGGCCGTCCCCGACGGCGCCGGCGGTTCAGCGCGTACGAAGGTACTCCAGCCCCCTCTCGCGCAGCGACCGGTGCAGGCCGTCGTACGCGGGCGAGCCGTCCAGCACGGTCTTCGGCAGCTTGGCGACCACGGTGTAGTTGGTGTCGACCACGTTCCCGATGGGCGCCAGTCCGGCCTGGCTGACCAGCTGGTACGCGTCCAGCTGGTGCAGACCGGTCAGGGAGGACGTCCAGCCGACCAGGTCGTGCTGGCTGATCCGGTAGGCGTCCTCGAGCGGCCGGACCGACCCGGTCGACATCAGGAAGCGGTCGTCCTCCAGGCGCGGCCAGGCGGGCGCGCCGCCCTTGAGCAGGTCGATCACGACCACGGTGTGCATCGCTGCCTCGACCGCGGTGCCGCACACCTCGCCCTCGCCCTGCCGGCAGTGCCCGTCGCCGATCGCCAGCTGCGCCCCGGGCACGTTGACGCCCAGGTAGAGGGTGGTGCCGGCGCGCATCTCCGGGGTGTCCATGTTCCCGCCGTGCGCGCCCGGGGTGATGCTCATGACGACCTCGCCGGCGGCGGGGGCGACCCCCACGGTGCCGTGCATCGGGTCAAGGGGCAGCTCGACCGTGTGGTCGGAGAAGCGGGCCTGGAACCGGCAGCTGTTGCGCTCGCGGTCGATCCCGTACCGCCAGACGACCTCCTCCAGCGGGTCGTGCAGCATCGCCGTGGCGTGCGTCGTGGTCAGCGCGCCGAAGTGCGGGAAGGTGGTGGACACCGCCCAGTCCCGGGCCGGCGCGATGTCGACGAAGTGGACGGCCAGGGTGTCGCCCGGCTCGGCCCCCTCGACGTGGATCGGGCCGGTGACCGGGTTGAGGTACGGGAACTCGCACACCTTGCTCGGGAGGTCCTCGGGACCCCGGACCAGGCCGCCGAAGCAGTCCTCCGTGAAGAGCTCCACGATCGTCCCCGGCCGCACGCGCAGCAGGGGCTCGCGGCCGCCGAAGGCGTAGGCGTACTGCTCGGGCGTCGGGTGGAGGCGTACCACTTCGAGGTCGCTCATGACGGTTCGGCCTCCTCGGCCAGGGTGGTCTCGGAAGGCTCGGCGGGCAGTTCCGGGCGCCGGCCCGCGATCAGCAGCCCCACCAGCAGGGCCGCACCGATCGCCAGCCACAGGAAGCCGAGCCGCTGGGCGGTGACCTTCGCGTTGACGACGACGAAGGTGAGGATCCCGAAGCCGATCAGCGGCGCGATCAGGTGGCGCCACCAGTCGCGGCTGCCCTGCCGGACGACGTAGTGGACGACGACCGAGACGTGCAGCACCAGGAACGCGGTCATCGCCCCGAAGTTGACCAGCGAGCTGAGCAGGGTGATGCCGTCGTCGCGGGAGTTCATGTACAGGCCCAGCCCCAGCGAGACCACGGCGACCAGCAGCGTCGCGTTGACCGGGACACGGCGACGGGGGTCGATCTCCGCCAGGAAACGGGGTAGTTGACGGTCGCGGGCCATCGCGAACAGCAGCCGGGAGGTCGCCGCCTGCGCGACCAGGGAGTTGGCGAAGCCCCAGGCGATCGCGGTGGCCAGTGCGCTCAGGGTGCTCAGCCAGCGGCCTCCGGCGACCTGGGCCGCGTCGTAGAAGGCGGTGCCGTCCGGGTCCCCCTCCTTGATCAGCGTCGGCGCCTCGGGCACCAGCATCGCCGCGATCCAGGTCTGGACGATGAAGAGCGCACCGGCGAGCAGCAGCGCGGCCATCATGGCCCTGCCGATCGCCCGGGCGGATTCGCGGTTCTCCTCGGCGAGGGTGGAGATGCCGTCGAAGCCGAGGAAGCTGAGCACGGCGATCGACACCGCCCCGAAGATCAGGGACCAGGAGAAGGTGCCGGAGTCGTAGAAGGCGTGCAGGCTGAAGCTGCCCTTGCCCTGGGCGAGCGCGGCGGTCCCGAAGGCCAGGAAGATCGCGAGGACGACCAGTTCGGCCACGAGCATGATCTTGTTGATCCTGGCGGTCATCTCGATGCCGAGCCAGTTCACGACGGTGTTGAGGACGACGAACCCGATCAGCCAGATCCACACGGGCACCGACTCGACCTGCGAGTTCATCGCCACCGCGGCGATCAGGTAGAGCAGCGCCGGGACCAGGATGTAGTCCAGCAGGATCATCCAGCCGGAGAGAAAGCCGAACGGCCTGCCGATGCCCCGCCCCGCGTAGGAGTAGACCGACCCGGCCATCGGGAAGGCCCGGGACATCTGCGCGTAGGAGTGCGCGGTGAACATCATCGCCAGCATGCCGATGGCGTAGGCGAGGGCGACCATGCCGCCCGAGCCCTGGAAGACACCGCCGAAGATGCCGAAGGGCGCGATCGGCACCATGAAGACCAGGCCGTAGACCACCAGGTCCCGGAAGCCGAGTGACCGCGCCAACTGCTGGGTGTAGCCGTACTTCTCGAGATCTTGCCCTTGAGGTGCGCTGTCGCTCACGTCGCCTCCCCGGCGGCCGCGGTCCCCTGACTGGCGGGGTGATCTTAGGGTCCGCGGCCGACGCAGGGGAACGCCTGTGCACAGGGATTCTGACGGAACATGACATGTTCCCGGGCACCGTCACCCGGCGGGGCCGGACGACCCGATGACGACCACGCGCGCCCAGTCGGGCGGCGTGTCCGGCACGTAGTCGGGATCGTGCTCGCGCCACGAGCGGCGCCCGCCCTGGCGGGGGAACAGGCCCACGACCGTGCGGCAGGCCGGGCGCGCATCGGGCCAGGGCGTCTGACCGTCGGTCAGCACCACGACGACGTCCGGCCGGGGCCGTGTGCGCAGCGCCCGCGCGAAGCCGCTGCGCAGGTCCGTACCGCCACCGCCCACCAGCGGGATGTCCTCGGCACGGCACAGCGGGTGGGCGATCCGGGCCGCGGCGTCGCACGGCACCACGGTGACCAGGTCGCGACGGCCGCCCACGGCGCGGGCGATGGCGGCCACTTCGAGGAGCGCGCTGCCCAGTTCGGCGTCACTGACCGAGCCGGACGTGTCGATGACCACGCAGACCCTGGGCGGTCTGCGCCGCAGGCTCGGCAGGACGACGCCAGGCACACCGGCCGACCGGCGCGAGGGCCGTCCGTAGCTGTAGTCCTGGCCCGCGCCGGAACCGGAGGCCGCCGAGCGCACCGCCGCGCCCAGCAGTTCCCGCCACTGCTGCGGCGGATGGAACGCCTCCTCCGCCCACCGCCGCCAGCTCTTCGGCGCATGGCCCGGGCGGCCGTTGATGGCCTGCGCCACGCGGAAGCGGACGCCGTCCCGTTCCTGCTCGCTCAGGCCGTGGGCGCCCTCCGGGCCCAGGTCCCACTCGCGTTCGAGGCCGTCCGCGCCGCTGCCGCAGTCCAGCCAGACGAAGTCCTGCGTGAGCGGGCCGATCCCGAACCGCCCGAGGTAGTCCTCCATGAGCTGCCCGTCGGGGAGTCCCAGGGTCCTGGGGAGGACGGCGCCCTGAGGCGTGTCCAGCCCGTCCCCGAAGGCGTCGTCGTTGACCTCGCAGTCCGCGGCGATGTTCATCCGCAGCCGCTCCGCCGGGCCCTCCAGTCCCTGCTCCCGTGCGACGCGGTCACCGCGCCCGTGGTGGTCGCGCAGCAGGTGCGACACCTCGTGCACCCACACCCCGGCCAGTTCTTCGAGCGGCGTGCGGTCCACGAACCCCGGTGAGACGTAGCACCGCCAGTGCGCGTCGACGGCCATCGTCGGCACCCGCCGGGACTCCACGACGTGCAGCGCGAACAGGGCCGTCGCCAGATAGGGGCGGACCCGGGCGGCGTACAGCCGGGCGGCGAAGAGCTTCTCGAGGTCCAGCGCCACCGGCGCCTGCGCGTTCACCGGCCGGCCTTCGCGACGAGCCCGGCCCCGGTCCGGTCGGCGGCCCGGTCGGCGCGCCGGGACAGGGACACCACTGCGGCCAGCCGCTCGATGGCCGCGGGGACGTCCCATTCCTCGCGGCGCAGCGAGGCGAGCGTGGTGGCCGGGACGACGACCAGATCCGGGGCCCCGGTCTCCAGGGCCCGGACCAGCAGGGCCCACGCCGCGTCCCAGCGCGACTTCTCCGGCCGGTTGCGGACGGCGTCCACCACACCGTCCAGGACGGCCTGGCGCAGGTCCCCGCGCTCGGGCAGGACGGCGCCGGCCGGGTCGGCGAGCAGTTCCTCGGGGTCGGGGAGGTCCATGCGGTCCATGCTCGCCAGCAGCTCCAGCCCCGGACCGTCCCCGACGGCACCTCTGACGAGCAGGGAGAGCACGTCCCGGGAGGCGTCGGCCGCGGTCGCGAAGGCGATCAGGCACAGCGTCATCTCCCAGCTCCGGGGGGACGGCCAGGCGCCGCCGCGGCGGGTCTCGTTGGTGGGGAGGCGGTGGACGAGGCCTGGGCGGGCGGCGAGGAGCCCGCACACCGCGCGGCGGGCGAAGTCCACGGCACCGGGCAGCTTCCCGGGGTCGAGCCGTGGCAGCGTCGCCCGGGGCCAGGTGCCGCCGAGGCCGCGGACCACCACGTCGTGGTCGTGCGTCCACTGCAGGTGGACGAAGCGGTTGGCCAGCGGCGCGCTCAGTTCCCAGCCGTCGGCCGCCGAGGAGCGGGGGTTCGCGGCGGCCACGATCCGGACCCCGGGCGGCAGCCGCAGGGCGCCGATCCGCCGTTCGAGCACGAGACGGAGCAGGGCCGCCTGCACCGCGGGCGGCGCGGTGGACAGCTCGTCGAGGAAGAGCAGGCCCCGGCCGGCCCGGACCAGCCGGACCGCCCAGTCCGGCGGGGCCAGCGGGACGCCCTGTTCGGCGGGGTCGTCCCCGACGACGGGCAGCCCGGAGAAGTCGGACGGCTCGTGGACGCTGGCGATCACCGTGGTCAGCGGGAGGTCGAGGGCGGCGGCGAGCTGGGTGAGCGCCGCGGTCTTGCCGACCCCGGGCTCGCCCCACAGGAGCACGGGCAGGTCGGCGGCGACGGCCAGAGTGAGGGCCTCCAGCTGGGTGTCGGGGCGCGGTTCGGTGGTGGTGTCGCGCAGCAGGGTCAAAAGGGCGTCTGCGACGTCGAGTTGGGGGGCGGAGTCCGGGTCGGCGGGCAGGGTGGACAGGGCGGACGTGGGCATGGGTGATCACCTCGGGGGTCTGAGAAGCCGAAAGCCGAAAAGGGGTACGGGAGCGTGCGCGGGGACACCGCGCACGCCCCGGGGTCAGCGGGAGGCGCGCTGCCGCGGGTGCGGCCGGCCGGGGCGGGAACGGGTGCGGGGTGCCGGGAAGCGGTCGCGCGGCGGCACCCGCCCGGGGGCGGGCCCGGCGAGACCTGCCCTGAACAGGCCGTAGACGATGCGCCGTTGGGCGGCCGCCTCCAGTTCGTCCCGCAGCGGTCCGTCGCGGAGCACCGCGCCGGGACCGAGCAGTCCCTCGACGACGGCCAGCGCGCCGGCGGTGTCGCCGTGGTCGAGGCGTGCCCTTACGTCGGCGAGGGATTCCGGACGCCGGTGCGCCCGGTCGATCGCCTGCAGGCAGGGCAGCGGGGTACCGGTCAGCGCGACCAGCAGTTCCTCGCGGCGGATCTCTTCCGGGTCATGGTCCAGCGCGGTCAGGACGCCGTCGACCAGGCCGATCCGGTGCGGTGCGCCCCGGCACTCCACGACGCGCGGTCGTCCCGGCCGCCCCCGCGGCAGGGACGGACCGGACGGCGTGTGATCCGGTACGAGCGCGGCGGCGACCAGCGGGTGCAGCCCGTCGGCGCCGATCAGTCCGGCGTCGAGCAGTTCGAGGTCCGGCGGCACCCAGGTCGCCGCGTCCGGCAGCACCGGCAGCGCCCGGGCGCCGCCACGGTCCGCGGGCGCCGCCGAGATCCACGCGATGGGCGCTCCTGTGCCGTCACCGTCGCCGGTCACCTCCACCAGCAGCCGGTGGCGGGAGCCCAGGCGCACGGTGACGGCACCGCTGGTGCGGCCCTCGGCACGCAGCACCCTCCGCGCCTCGTCCGCCCACCGGTCGACCGCGCAGCGCTGGTACGGCGGCAGTGGCCCGGGCGGTTCCGGGTCCGGGAGGGGAGGCAGGTCGGCGGACCCGCGGCCGGTTCCGGCGCGCAGCGGCAGTTCACCGGTTCTGCGCGCGTCCCACAGGTGGCGGTGCAGGTCGAGACGGAACCGCCGGTTGGGACGGGCGTGCGGATGGTGGAGGGCACCCGCGCCGGGGTGGTCCGGGTCCCACAGGGCGAGGCTGATCCGCTGCCCGCCGTCCGCCCACGCCGGCGGGGTCCGGACGACGAGGTGCACCAGGTCGCCGCCCTCCGGCTCCGCGGCCCCGTACCCGGCCAGGGAGATGGTCAGGCCCGGACGCAGCAGACCGTCGGGGGCGACCCTGGGCATGTGCCAGCGCAGCAGGTCGGGGACCAGATGCCGGAGGTCGGCCCGGACCCGGGCCGCGAGTTCCCGGCCGTGGGTACGGGCGAGGGAACGCAGGTTGAGGTCGACGTCGATGCCGGCGGCGGCACAGGCCCCGGCCCAGTCACCGCCTCGGCGGCGGGCGGTCGCGGTCTCGACCATGGAGGGCGGCACGGCGAACTCGCGCACGCGCAGCCAGAAGGAGAGGCGGGAATCCTCGTTCGCGGTCTGAGTGAGCATCAGCACTCACCTTGCGCGGACGGGTCCCCCAATCTGGAAGGAGAGTCAGTTGTCATCGCGGGGAGCATAGCGTTCCCGTCACGATCTGTCAGGCCCTCACCCGGCACCGACGCCCCGGCACCGGGCGCCGCCAGGCTCCGCGGGGGCCCGGGTCACGTCACGGAGCGGATGGTGCCGCCGTCCACGCGGATCGTGGCGCCGCTGACGTAGTCCGCGTAGGGGCTCGCCAGGTAGGCGACGGCGCCCGCGATCTCCTCGGGCCGGCCGAAGCGGCCGATGTCGTTGGGCACGAAGTCCCGCGCGGCGTTGCGTTCGATCTCCTGCCACGACCGGCCCCAGCCGCGCTCCGGCGCGAGTCCGGTGATCAGGTCCTGCACCGCGTCGACGAGGATCGCCCCGGGGGAGACCACGTTGGAGGTCACCCCGGTGTCCTTCAGCTCCCGCGCCAGGGAGACGGCCAGGTTGTGCCGCGCGGCGAGCGACGCGTTGTAGTGGGGCTGCATCGCGATCGGCTGCGAGGCGAGCCCGCCGCCGATCTGGATCACCCGGCCCCAGCCGCGCTCGCGCATCCCGGGCACCAGCCGCTGGATCATGCGGACGCCCGAGACCACGTTGACCTCGTACGTCCGCAGCCACTCCACCGCGGTGGCCTCGGCCCAGCCGACGTGGTCGTACGAACCGGCGTTGTTGACCAGGACGTCGACCTCGCCGGCGACCCGGGCCACCGCGTCGGCGCCCTCGTCCGTGGCGAGGTCGCCGATCGCCGCGGCGACGGCCCCGGTCCTCTCCGCCACCTCGCGCGTGCGCGCCTCGTCCCGTCCGTGCACCACGACGTCGGCGCCCTCCGCGGCGAGCAGCGCGGCGATCGCCGCGCCGAGGCCGGAGCTGGAACCGGTCACCAGGGCCCGGCGGCCGGTCAGGTTCAGATCCATCGCAGTGTCCTTCCGATCATGTATACACCCGTAGACATGACTCCAGTCTACACTCGTCAACATGACGACTCCGCGACGCCGCGACGCGGCCGCCACCAAGGAGGCCATCCTGCGTGCGGGCATCGAGGCCTTCACCCGGCACGGCTACGACGGCGTCGGAGTGCGGGAGATCGCCAAGGCCGCCGGGGTCACCGCGATGCTGGTGGGCCGCTACTTCGGCTCCAAGGAAGGGCTCTTCGCCGAGGTGGTGGAGGCGTCCATGACCGAGCGCACGGTCCTCACCAGCGACCCGGCCACCCTCGCCCGAGACGTGGCCGCCGCACTCGTCCGCCGGACCGCGCCGGAGGCCGACAGCCTCGACCCGTTCCTCCTCATGCTGCGCTCGGCACCCAACCCCCGCGCCGCGGAGATCCTGCGGGCCGGCATCGAGAACCACGTCGAGGCCCATCTACTCGACGTCGCACCGCAGTTGCGGGGGACCGACCGCGCCGCCATGGCCCTCTCGGTCGTCGCGGGCTTCTGGCTGATGCGCACGATCATCGGCAGCACCGCGATCAACGGCACCGACGAGGCGGCCCTCGCCCGGAGGCTGGAACAGGTGTTCGCCCTGCTCCTCGACGGCTGACCACACTCCCGTTTTGCCCGGTCTTTGCGGCTCCGCGGAAACAGAATCGCGGGGTCCGGGGTTGCGACCTACATGGCGACTCTTGGACTGATCGGCAGCGGATCCATCGGCGGCACCCTGGCGCGGCTCGCCGTGGACGCGGGCCTGGACGTGGTGCTCAGCAACTCACGCGGACCGGAGACCCTCGACGGCCTGGTGGCCGATCTGGGCCCCCGGGCACGCGCGGCGACCCCGGCGGAGGCCGCCGCGGCGGGCGACTGGGTCGTGGTGACGATCCCGCTCAGGGCCTTCGACCAGGTCCCCGCGGCCCCGCTGACCGGGAAGACGGTCATCGACACCGGCAACTACTACCCCCAGCGCGACGGCCGGATCGCCGCGCTCGAGGACGGGACCAGCACGGAGAGCGAACTGCTCCAGGGCCACCTGCCCGACGCCCACGTGGTGAAGGCGTTCAACAACATCTTCTTCCGTCACCTCGCCGCACTCGCCCGCCCGAAGGGCTCGCCCGACCGGACCGCCCTGCCGATCGCCGGCGACGACCCGGTCGCCGTCGCGCACGCCACGGAACTCCTCGACGTGCTCGGCTACGACGCGGTCGGCTACGGCACCCTCGCCGACAGTTGGCGTTCGCAGCCCGGCACCCCCGTGTACGGCCTGCCCTACGCGGGCGGCGAGGCGGACTTCTCGAAGGCCACGGCGACCCCAACGTCCGCCGACACGATCCGGGCCGCTCTCGCCGCCGCCACCCGCTGAAGGACGGACCCCGCGGCAGCGCCGACAGCGCCGGAGGACACGTGACCGATCCGCTGACCGACGTCCTGGGCCTGCTCGACCTGCGCAGCGCACACTTCGCCCGGCTGGAGGCCCAGGAGCCGTGGGCCGTCGGCTTCCCCGGCTACCGGCACATCAAGTTCGGCGCCGTGCTCCTCGGCAGCTGCCGGATCGCGGTGACCGGCTCCGGGGCCCCGGAGCCGGTCACCCTGAAGGAGGGCGACTGCTACCTGATCGGCGGTGGCCGTGGCTACGAACTGGCGGGCGGTCCCGAGGTCCCGGCGGTGCCGAGCGACGAGGTCTTCGCCGGCTTCAGGCCCGGGAACACGGTCCGGATCGGCACGGCGCCCGACGCGGTCCTGGTGGGCTGCGGATTCGACCTCGACGAGGCCAACGCCGCCGTACTCCTGGACGTGCTGCCGCCCCTGATCCACGTCGGCGCCGGGTCCACCGCGGCGGAGGGCATCCGGGCGGCGCTCGAACTGCTCCGCGTGGAGACCGGCGAGCCCGCGCTCGGCACCCCCTTCGTGACCGAGCGGCTGGCGCACGTCCTGCTGGTCCACCTGCTCAGGGCGCACGTCGCCGAGCACGGGCCAGAGGGCGGCGCCTGGCTCACCGCGCTCGCCGACCGGCACGTCGGGGCCGCGCTGGGGCTGATGCACGACCGGCCCGCACACCCCTGGACCGTCGCCGAACTCGCCGGGAAGAGCGGGATGTCGAGGTCCCGGTTCGCCGACAGGTTCACCAGGACCGTGGGCGTCCCGCCGCTGGAGTACCTCGCGGGCTGGCGCATCCGCTCCGCGGCGCGGGAGCTGAGGACGGGCGACCGCACCGTCGCCTCGATCGCGGCGCGCTGGGGCTACGGCTCCGAGAGTTCGTTCAGCCACGCCTTCAAGCGCGTCATGGGGTCCTCGCCCGGACGCTACCGCGCGGCGGGACCGCACCGCCCCGAAGGGGCGCGGTGAGGGCCCCGGAGATCTCCGGGGCCCTCACCGGCCGGGGCGCGCCGGTCAGTGGCCGGCGTCGGTGGTGATCAGCTTGGCCAGCTCCCCGGGCATGGACAGGAAGGGCGAGTGGCCCGAGGGCAGCCGGTGGGTGCGCTGCGCGCGGGCCGCCATGGCCTCCTGGAACTCCGGGGCGAGCGCCGTGTCCCGCTCGGTGAGGACGTAGGTGGAGGGCACCGTCTTCCAGGCGGCGGCGGTGAGGGGTTCGCAGAAGGACCTGGCCGTCTGGAGGACCAGGCGCGCGGTGGCGTCCTCCGCGTCCTGCGGTGCGGCGTCCCCGTAGAAGGCGGCCTTGGCGTCCTCGTAGTGCCCGTGCGCGGACAGCGAGGCGACGCCGGCGCCGGAGATCTTGCCACCGCTCATGCCGTCGATGGACTCGCCCTCGTCGAGCATGAAGGCGGAGAGGTAGACGATCCGGGACACGTTCGGCGCGTCCGCGGCGGCCTGCGTGACGGGGATGCCCGCGTAGGAGTGGGCGAGGACGGTCACCGGGCCGGCGACGGCGTCCAGGCGCTCGCGGACGGCCCGCGCGTCGTCGTGCATCCCGGCCGTGTTCCCTTCGTCGGCCGAGGCGCTCGGCAGGTCGACGGTCTCGACCCGCCAGCCCAGCGCGGTGAGTTCGGGGACGAGCCTGTCGAAGCACCAGGCGCCGTGCCAGGCGCCGTGGACGAGGAGGATGGCGGGCCGGCTGTTGTCTGCAGTGGTCATGTGAGGCCTTTGGTACACGGTCGGGAACGCGGACGTCGGTGACGCCCTCCGTCACCGACCGTAGTTCCGGGGCCTGCGGCGGACCATGCGCGTCCGTCCGGCGTTCTTGAGCGCGCGTCCCGCGTACGCGCGCGGGGCGGGGCGGCACCCGGCACCGGGGGGCCGGTGTCCGGGCGCCGCCGAGGAGCGCGGCGAGCGTCAGCTTGCGTCGTGTGCCGCGTCCCCGTTCCCGTAGCGGCGCCGGAACCGCTCGACGCGGCCGGCGGTGTCCACCACGCGGGCGGTGCCGGTGTAGAACGGGTGGCTCGCGGAGGAGATCTCCACGTCCACGACGGGGTAGACGTTGCCGTCCTCCCAGACGACGGTCTTCCCGCTGGTCATCGTGGAGCGGGTGAGGAAGGCGAAGTCCGCCGCCCGGTCGCGGAAGACGACGGGACGGTAGTCGGGGTGGATGCCGGGTTTCACGGGTTCTCCGAGACGTGTCGTGCGGCCCGCGGGGGCCGGTGGTGGGG